>CAYMWC010000004.1:0-64765 GCA_964393695.1 uncultured Pleurocapsa sp. | reverse complement strand
GTTTTTTTTGCTATTTATTATTAAATTGTCATAACCATTCTAGAAGAGCCAAAAAAATTAACCAAGCGAATTAATATTCTTAATACATCTATCTCTTTTAAAAGTTTATTTGAGTATTACTAGTTAAGTAAAACTACACAATGCTAAAAAAACCTCAAAGATTTAGACAAGTTGATATTAATTTTGTGCATCAGAATTGCTTTTTTTTAGACGAAAATACTGTTTTTAAGTGTAGTTAGAAATCCTTTCGTCTAATTCAACAGTAAATTTATATCTGAATTAAATACTTTGCTTATGTCTTTTCTAATGATCGGAACTCAGCGTTCGGGTTCTAACTTACTGCGCTTGATGCTCAATCAAATGGATAATGTGGCTGCTCCCCATCCACCACATATTTTGCAACGATTAATGCCCTTAATTTCCAGCTACAAAAACTTTAACCAAACAGATACTTTTCGGTTGCTAGTCGATGATGCCTGTCGTTTGGTAGAGTTAAACCCTGTACCTTGGGATAAAGTATCTCTAGACCGAGATGATGTTGCTTCCAGGTGTAAGGAGCAGTCTTTGGTAGCGGTTTTTTTCGCTATCTACGACATCTTAGCAGAGACTTGGGGAGCTAAACATTGGTGTTGCAAAAGTTTAGCTAATGTTTTTTATCTACCCGAAATTAATGCCTATCGTAACAGTACAAAATTCATATATCTGTACCGAGATGGCAGAGATGTTGCTTTATCTTTCCAAAAAGCAGTAGTGGGGGAAAAGCACATATATCATATTGCTCAAGCCTGGGCAAAGGCTCAACGTCTAGCTTTACAAATGCGCGATATTTTGGGAAGTGAACGATTTTATGGCATCAGCTATGAAAGCTTAGTTGCCGATCCTGAAATCAGTCTTCAAGGTTTGTGTAAATTTATGGGAGAAAAATATACTCCAGAAATGCTTAATTTCCACCAATCTAATGAAGCTTCTAATGCTGCTGCTTCTAGCTCTTTGTGGGTAAATGTTACACAACCAATCATGAAACAAAATACCAAGAAGTTCTTAAATCATGCCACTGATGAAGAGATTATGATCTTTGAATTAGTAGCTGGAGATGTTTTGGATGCTTTAGGTTATGAAAGAGTAAAAATTGCTCAAGGTAACGAGACAAAATTTAGTCTCGGTAATTGAGAATGTCATAGTTGGCAAACGTGAACTTTTAACCCATGAAGATATGTTAGATGGCATATCTTTAGCTAGTGTTTTACCTGGGCCTCTGGCTGCTAACGTAGTGGCTTATGTTGGGTATCGCCTACGGGGAGGTATAGGTGCATTGGTGACAGCTACTGCTGTGTTGTTACCTTCTTTTATTTTGATCTTATTCCTAACTATTGCCTACTTGCAAGCTGGAGAAATTCCTGCTGTTAACAAAGTCTTTGCTGGATTTATTCCCGCAGTCGCAGCCATCATCATTAATGCTGTCACTCAGATGAGTAAGAAAGCAATCAAAGGTTGGCGAGAAATGAGTATTGCAGCAGTTGCTGCCATTTTGCTACAAACAATTGGTGGATTTTATATTACTCTAATAGTCATTTTAGGAGCAGGATTAATCGGCTGGTTATGTTTTCGTGGTAAAATCGCCAAAAATTTAGCTGATAATCCGATTGTTCAAGCACAACAACCTTTAAATATCAAAAAAATAGCGATCCCTTTAGTCGTTTTAGGAATAATTTTATTACTGTTTTTGCTGCCTTTACCCTTGGGTGAAACTAGTTTAGCTAAACTGTTTGTGACTTTCTCAGGCATGAGTTTAATGCTATTTGGTGGTGGATATGTTTTTATTCCCATGATTCAAGAAGTAGTTGTTAACAATTATGGTTGGGTAACTCAAACTGAATTTAGTAACGCGATCGCAATGGGACAAATTACTCCTGGCCCGATTTTGATTAGTGCTGCCTTTATTGGTTACGTCGTCAAAGGTTTTGTTGGTGCATTGGTGGCGACAGTGGCAATATTTTTCCCCCCAGGGTTATTGATGGTAACTTTGTCTCATCTTTTAGACCAGATTAAAGGCTGTGTAGTCATTCAAGCTGCTCTTAAAGGTATTAGACCCGCAGTCATTGGTATGATTTTTACCGCAGCAATTGTTGTTGGGCAAACCGCACAAGTACATTGGGCTAGTTTATTGATTTTTGCTGCATCCTTAGCTGCTATCTGGAAATTGCGTCTAGAGGTAGTCCTCGTTATTCCCCTTGCAGGGCTAATTGGTTTATTTCTTTACTAGCTTGCACTGAAAAATAAGTAATCATTGATCACTAATAACTAATAACAGATTTTTGAATAAGTGATTATGAATAACTTAGACTTATTAATTTTGATTGGAGGTGGTTTAGTTTCGGGAGTTTTAGCAGGATTGTTGGGAATAGGGGGAGGAATTATTATCGTCTCCTTATTGGTGGGTTTGGGCTATCTTCCTATTCAAGCTGTTGCTACTAGTAGTTTAGTCATTATCTTAAGTTCTAGTACAGGCAGTTTTTATAATTGGCGGATGGGCTATCTAAATTGGCAAAAAGTAGTTTATCTCGCTTTACCAGCGATTTTAGCAGCACAATTGGGAGTATATTTAGCAACGAATATACAACCATATATTTTATTAACACTGTTTGGTTTTTTTTTGCTAGTCAATATTTTTTTAATTAGGTTGCGTAAAATATTAGTAGCTCAGGAAAGGAACTCAAGCAAATTATTTCATCCTATCCTGTCCAAACTCGCCACAGGTAGCATTGCTGGTTTTTTAGCTGGTTTATTGGGAGTTGGAGGTGGAACAATTATGGTGCCATTACAAATGCTGCTTTTAAACGAAGAAATTAAAGTAGCAATTCGGACTAGTTTGGGGGTAATTGTTGTCACAACTATTTCTGCTTGTATATTTCATGCATTTCAAGGTAACGTTTTATTTGTTCCAGGTCTGATTTTGGGTGTGGGGGGAATTTTAGGTACACAAGTTGGCACGAGAGTTTTGCCGAGATTACCAGATTCGGTAGTCAGCTTAATTTTTACTTTGTTTTTGGCAGCTATGGCAGTATTTAATTTTTGGCAAGCTTGGATTAGTTATAAAAGTGTTTAAAACAATCTAAATTTATTTAGAAGGCTCTATCATGATTATTGTTAATTTGCGAAAGTGTTCGATATTTTAATGCCAACTACTATTAATACTAATCATTTAAAAACCATAGACGATCGCCTTGCTAAACGTCCTATCGCCCTCGATCCTGGTGGTTATTATATTATCTACTTAGACCGTGAAGCGGGGTTAATCTGCGCTAAACATTACACTAATATCATTAACGACAAAGGTTTAGCAGTAGATCCAGCCACAGGGGAAGTAATTGCTTGTGGAGGCAAAACAGTTGAACGTGCTGCGGAGACTTTATATACAGGCAGAACAGCTAAAGAACTATGTGTCAAGGTAATTGAAGAACCTCAACCCTGTCCGATTACCATGTTAGACCATGCTGCCTATTTGGGTCGGGAATTTACTAGGGCTGAGTATGCTTTAATTAATGATACTGAGTATATTCAAGACTAGTCACCAAAGCCTACATACCAGTAGTAGGTCGCCATAGGAATAATAGTAGCGACAATTAAAAAGCCAATTACCCAAATAGTCGCACTTCCCTGATCGGTGTCTTCAGCTTTGGTAAATGTACCTTCAATTTGAATCTCATCTTCCATAGCTGGAGGACCTGGATCTGCTTGACCAGAAAGGACTGCTACCAAGCGATCGCCAGCATCTATAAAGGCTTGGTTATATTTGTTACCGTTACGGATGTCATAGCCGATAGTATCATTAACAATACTTTGGGCAATTTCTTGACTAACTAAGGCTTGTGCAGAGTCACCTGTACGAATAGCCACATTGTTAGTTAAAGTATCTAATACTATTAAAGTCTGGTTAGCCTGTGCTTCTGAAGTTGGATACCAATCTTTAAATATTTCATCTGCTAGACTGTCTACCGTTTCACCGTAGTCCAAACGACGAATTGCAACCATTCTTACTTCTTGACCTGTTTGATCAGCTAACTCTTTAAAAGTATTAGTGAGTTTACTTTGGTTAGAGGTACTGATTGCATCAGCCGTATCAACTACCCAAACTTGTTCGGCATCAAAAGTCGGTAAATCAAATAAGCCAGTTGCGATAGCTGGTGCTGTTAGCAAGGAAATAGTCAAGACAATTAATAACGTAGAGACGATCAAGCTCTTTAAGCTTGCCACAGTCTGTTTTATGGGGATAAGATCTAATTTCATGATTTTCGTTCTCAAATAATTACTTATTTTAAGGAATATATTGCAGCTACCAACAAATATTGAGTAATGCTTTGTTGAATGCTTATCTAAAATAATAGAGCCTGGAGATCCCCCCAGGCTCTAATCTAGTTAATTGAGATCAAAATTTTTAGCTATCCCCAATTTTGTAATTTAAATGTCAATTAAAGACCAATTAATGATTTGATATTGCCCAAATAGGCTGAGGAAAGCAAGAAGTAAGCAAAGAATGCTCCACCAGCACCACCAATAAAGAAACCACTACCAAACTCACTCCAACCTTCTTTGTGAGAGAAAGCAGAGGGAACAGTACCAGTAGTAACGGTTTCAGTTGGTTTACCACCCATAGCACTGGCATAAAGAGACAAACACAGAGTCAAAATTGCCACTAAACCAATAGATGCTAATAAAGCAGCAATATCAGCGTTGTCGGTATTACGTAATGGCCCTAAAACTAAAAAAGGCCCATATATTAAATATCCGTGTGCCATCCCAACTTCTAAGCCACGACGAAATGGTGCTAGACCATCACGATATGCAGGTAAATTACGGATTAAAGCTTTACTAAAATCTGACGAATTAAGAGGAGTAGCTAAATTACCAATTTGAGGATCTCCAGCGGGTTGAATAGCAGTGTATTCGTTCATAAAGATTTGATTTCTCCTAAAGTTTATGTTTTACGTATCCTTTAAATAGCATTACTTTAACTTGGTTTAAGTTCGCTTTTTGTTAAGAATCTTTATAACTCAACCTAATCCCCTAGGCGTTCGCAGTAATATCCATGTTGTCAACGTTTTAATCCAAAATAGGAAAAGTAAAATATGATTGGCGATTATGCAGCTTCCTGGCTACCCGTTGCTATGGTTCCTCTAGTAGGTATCGTAGGTGCAGCAGTTTCTATGGCTCTTTTATTTATTTATATTGAAGGCGAAGCAGAAGCCAAATAATGCTGCTCAAATACTATTTATTTTAAGTAACTTTTTTTTACTTAATAAATGTTAATACTCTGCCTTTTGGGTGGAGTATTTTTGTATTTTACTAGAATCACCATAGAAGTATTTAGTTTTAAACCGCATCTACTTTAAAAACCGTAGTTTTTCTTCTTCAGGTTTGAGATGCTTTTTGACCCAAAGGCGATCGCTAATGGCAAGCGAGTCAGCGTTAATTTGGTTCTGGAAATTATTCACTGCATTGATTAGTTCCTGTTGAGAATCATAGCAGAGATGATAAGTAACGTCTTCTCTTAGCCATTGCCAAAGATGTTCTACAGGCATAACGAAGTGTATCCTTTAGGATAAAGTCTGGACTGTAAGCAGGTAATGCTTGGAGATTGATATCTTTGGCAGATGCAGCTTCTTGTACTAGCTTGGCGCGATGATAAGGTGCGTCGTCCCAAACAACAGTCATCTTGATGTCAGGAAATTCGACTCGCAGCTTTTTGAGAACATCAGAACATCAATAGTATAACGGATTATGTCATAAATTTATGTCTAACTTTATCTAAGATTATCTAAATATTTGTGTACAGTCAAACAACCCTTCATTTTCGGCTTTGTGTTGTTAATTTGCCAGTCTTGCAAGAATTTATCAAATTATTACGAAGTATATAAACTAATTTTGTAGTGTGATCGATTGTTGAAAAATTTGTAAAAAGCTTCTATAGAACATTTTTTTGGAGCAAATTTTGGTTACTTACTTTTATAAGGTTCAGATTTATCACCAAGGAAATCTATGCAGAAAACTAATTACTCTGCTCTAGAGCAGCAAACTCCCCAGGCTGAAAATGAAAATTTTAATTTCAAATATTTTTGGGTCAAAATCACACCTCTGTTAAGTAAAATTTATGAAGAACCACAGACAGTTGAACGACTAACAGAGCAAATATTCTCTTTATTACAAGAACATCTCTCTGATTTGATCACTGAAAATTTAGACAAATGGAGTCAGAATGATGTCGTCATGATTACTTATGGTGATAGTGTCTTAGGGCAAGGTGAAAAGCCTTTAGTTACCCTCAAGCGTTTTTTGGAATATCTAGAAGATACTATTACAGGTGTTCATATCTTACCCTTTTGTCCCTATAGTTCTGATGATGGTTTTGCCGTCATCGACTACTTGCAAATTAATCCTGAAATAGGAGATTGGCAGGATATAGAAGCGATCGCCGAAAAATTTGATTTGATGGCTGATCTAGTTCTTAATCATATTTCCAGTGAAAGTGTCTGGTTTGAGCAGTTTAAACAAGGGATGAAGCCAGGATGCGATTATTTTATAGAAGCTGAACCAGAAACCGACTTGTCAGAAGTAGTTCGTCCTCGCAACAGCCCTTTACTAGTTGAAGTTGATACTAACCAAGGTAAAAAATATGTTTGGGCGACTTTTAGTGCCGATCAAGTAGATCTTAACTTCGCTAATCCCGATGTTTTGCTGGAATTTATGAAAATTATTATCTTTTATGTACAGAAAGGTGCAAAATACATTCGCCTTGATGCAGTCGGATATTTATGGAAATGTGTTGGCACTCCTTGTATTCATTTACCCCAAACCCACGCCATAATTAAACTGTTGCGGGAAATCAGCCAGATGTTAAATCCCGAAGTTGCTTTAATTACCGAAACGAATGTACCCAATCGGGAAAACCTCAGTTATTTTGGCAATCGTGATGAAGCACATCTAATCTATAACTTCAGTCTGCCACCTTTAATTCTTAATGCTTTACTACAGGGTAAGTCAGATCACCTCAAAACCTGGATGATGAGTATGCCTCCAGCACCGATGGGTTGCGCTTATTTTAATTTTACGGCTTCTCATGACGGTATTGGTTTGCGTCCGACTGAAGGATTGTTATCTGAAGATGAATATCAAACCATGCTGAACATGATGCAGCAGTTTGGGGGCAAAATTAGTATGCGGAAAAAACCCGATGGCACAGAAAGTCCTTATGAAATCAACATTTCGCTGTTTGATGCTCTAAAAGGGACTGCCAAAGGAGAAGATGAATGGCAAATCGAGCGGTTTCTTTGTTCTCAAACTATTATGATGGCTTTAGAAGGGATTCCTGCCTTTTATATTCATAGTTTTTTGGCAACTCCTAATGATAACGCAGGGGTAGCTAAAACAGGACGTAATCGCTCGATTAATCGTCATAAGTGGAATTATGAAGATCTAGAACCAAAACTCAACGATCCTAATTCTGCTCAAGCAATTGTCATGAGGGAAATGTCACGACGGATTCAAATTCGCCGTCGTCAACCTGCTTTTCATCCCAATGCTACTCAGTACACTTTGCATCCGATGAATAAATGTCTGTTCGCTTTCTGGAGACAAAGCATTTATCGCGATCAAAGTATTTTCTGTGTTAATAATTTAAGCGATCGCCCTCAAGAACTTCAGCTTTCTGATATTAACTTAATCTGTATCGATCCTTGGCACGATCTCCTTAGCGGTCAAGTAATAGAAGATATTAGCGATCGCTTTATTCTCAAACCTTATCAATGTGCTTGGATTACTAATCAAGAATTTTAACCTATATTCAGCAATATTCAGCAGGTTTCTTAACAGAGGAAATAATATTATGGAATTGCTAGTCCCCCATATGCCTTTTCCAGGCTTAGGTCATGTTAGCGTAGATGGCGATCGCTATGCTTGGAAGCCTAGCTGGTGGAAATTTGACCCCGCTTCCTAATTTATAAGCTGTCAGGGATTATATTACTTAAATCACACTGAGATCGACTCTTCAACTAAATTCTGTTGATTATTTTGAGATGTTTGAGTAGTTAGGGAGTTGCTTAATGTTACTGGTGTTAAATTGACTGCACAAGCTTTTAATTCGGGTTGGAGAGAAATCGGGCAGGATTCTGAATGAGTCAGAGAATTAGCTTCACCGTTGTCTGTCCACAATGCGCCCCAATGCATCGGTACAAAAACTGTCCCAGGAACAATAGCCTTAGTAATTCTGGCAGCAAAACGTCCCCTACCCCGACGCGATCGCACTTCGACCATAGTTTCTGCCTCAATACCTAATTGAGCAGCGTCTTTGGGATGAATTTCAATAAACGGTTGGGGTTGCATTTTCGTAATCTTGTCAATCCGCCCAGTACGAGTCATGGTATGCCAATGTTCATAAAGACGACCAACAGTTAAGACAAAAGGATAGGCTGGATCGATTGGTTCGGCAAGTCCTTGAGAATGAAAAGCAGCAAATTTTGCCCGTCCATCAGGGGTATTAAATCGACCATTGGTATAAAGTCTTTTGGCTGGAGGGCTTTGCTCTTTGTTTCTAAAAAGGTTAGAAAATAAACCTGGTTCGGCTGCGTTGGCTTGAGTAATATTGCCATCGGTATTACAAGCTAAAGCAATTTTCTCTAGCTTGATATTTTGTACCTCGTCTAACGGACAGGGCCATTGAATTGGGCCTTGTTGACGCAATCGACCGTGAGTCAAACCAGTCATATCGCAAGGACGACCTTTGGTTAGCTGTACAAATTCCTGATAAACTTCGGCAGAATTGGCAAAATTAAACTCTTTAGTAAAACCTAAACGACGACCGACTTCCGCAAAGATTTCCCAATCTGGTTTGGCTGTACCTACGGGCGGGCGAAACTTCTGACAGAGAGTCACTACCCGTTCAGAATTAGTCATAATCCCTGTTTTTTCTCCCCACTGGGCTGCTGGTAAGACTACATGGGCATAACTAGCGGTTTCTAGGGGATAATAAGCATCTTGGACAATGGTAAAGGGCGATCGCTGTAAAGCTTTTTTAGTTCTTTCTAAATCAGGCATACTCACCGCAGGATTAGTGGCTGCAATCCACAATAAGCCCACCTCATCTGTTTCTAAACCCGTAATCATACTCCAGGCATCTTTACCAGGGACAGGGTTAATACTGCCAGGTGGTAACTGCCAAGCCTGTTCGACTTCTGCTCGATCCTGGGGATTGCTAACTACCCGATAACCAGGCAGAATATGGGATAGTCCTCCTGCTTCTCTCCCCCCCATGGCGTTAGGTTGTCCTGTGAGAGAAAATGGGCCTGATCCTGGTTTGCCAATATTGCCTGTCATCAGGTGCAGGTTAATAATCGTGCGCACTTTGGCTGTTCCTTCGGAAGATTGATTAACTCCCATCGACCAAAGAGACAGAACATTTTCTGCTTCTGCCCAGTAACGGGCTGCTGTTTCTAATTGTTCAATAGTAATACCACAACGACGGGCTACTAATTCTGGAGGATATTGTTGAACTACCTGAGTAAATTTACCAAAACCTTGGGTACATTCGTCAATAAAGTAAGTATCTAATTCACCCCAACGCAACAGTAAATGGGCAATGCCGTTAAGCAGATCCATATCTGTACCAGGTTGGATAGCTAGATGTAAATCTGCGTCCTTGGCCGTTTTCGTCTCACGGGGATCGACGACAATCATTTTGACTTTGCGGTTTTTCTTGTGGTGCATCCGCAAGCGATTATAGACAATGGGGTGACATTCGGCGGTGTTAGTCCCAATTAAAAAAGCACAATCAGTTAATTCCAAATCATCATAACAAGCAGGTGGGCCATCAGAACCAAAGCTTTGAATATAACCTGCTACTGCCGAAGACATACAGAGACGGGAATTGGCATCGAAGTTATTTGTCCCTAGACAACCTTTGAGTAACTTTTGGGCGATGTAATAATCTTCGGTTTGAAACTGTCCTGAACCATACATACAGATGGCTTCTGAACCTTGAGTTGCTTTAACTTCTTGAATACGAGATACAATACGGTCTAAAGCCTCATCCCAACTAACACGACGAAACTCTTGATCTAAAGAATCTCGCATCAACGGATATTTTAGACGGTTTTTATCTAATGATTCGGCGACTGTAGCACCTTTAACACATACTTTACCTTTACTAGAGGGATGAGAGCGATCGCCCCGAACTTGCCATAGAGGGTTGCCTTGACTATCCCGATTGGTAATTTTTCCTGATTGGGCAGGGGGCAGAACTTCTAAACCACAGCCAACACCACAATAAGGACATAAGGTCTTAATCGGTTCGCTCACTTTACTTCTCTCCCAGTTGCATATTTATTGTTCACAAGTCATCAGTCATCAGTGATTACTCTTGCTGTTCACTTTAAAAAAATTTGGTTGATTTAACTTTTATTTTTTATATTGATAATATTTATACTTGTTAGTACTGAGCGATTGCTGTTAAGTATAATACTGGATTGGATTTTTGTTAATTTTTGGGTTCTAGCTTGAGATCAAAGTGTTGAGAAAAATTTAATTCTCCCAACACTCACAAACTAATTAATTAATTTTCTAGTTATTGATACTAAATATTTTCAGGTTCTAGTGCTGGAGACTTTACCATATCTTCTTCTTCGCCCTGATGAGCATCAGCAAAGGAGTTTTTAGGTTCTTTTAGCACTACAAAGCACAAACCTGTAACTACTAATGCTGCTACTCCCATGATTTGAAAGAAGGCACTATTAGCTTGAGCTTCGATGGCAGGACTTGGATCTGTACCACCGCCTAACCAAGTAGGTAATAAACTGAAGATAGTTAAATAAGCTACTGCACCAACGTTACCGTAAGCTCCGACATTGCCTGCAATCTGACCAGTTACCCGACGTTTAACCAACGGCACTAAAGCAAAGGTCGAACCTTCACCAGCTTGTACAAAGAAAGAACAAGCCATAGTTAGGACAATCGCAGCAGGTAAAAACCAACTATTACCGACTTGACCCATGAGCAGATAGCCAATACCCATGCAGCCAGTTAGCACAACCATAGTCATTTTACGACTCCCCAATTTATCAGAGATCAAACCACCGCCAGGACGAGCAGCTAGGTTCATAAAGGCATAGGTCGAAGCAATCATTCCTGCTGCTGCTTTGGATAAATCAAATGTGCCTTCAAAAAAGGCAGGAAGCATAGAAACTACAGCTAGCTCTGAACCGAAATTAACAACGTAGGTAAGTTCTAATATGGCTACTTGCATGAAATTGTAGCGATCTTCGGCAGGATAACGTTTTTTACCTGTAACCAAATCTTTGTTGACCACCCAGCAATTATAAGCTTGGAATAAATATAAACCGAGCAACGCCACCCAAATAGCGTACATTGCGCCTGTACCATAGAGCTTCAGTTTCATTAAACGCCAAGCGACAAGCATCAGAATGCCAGTTAAAGGCACGTTCATCAGCATTAAAAACCCAAAGTCTTTTTTAGTGGTTACTTCTAAACCTCTAGCACTCTTAGGACGACGATAAACTTTGCCAGGAGGAGTATCTTTAGCATTCAGTAAATAAAAGACACCATAAACAGCAGCAATAATTCCTGTTAAAGCGATCGCAGCACGCCAATTGAGTGCCGAACCAGGTGCGCCAAAAGATAGCCAACCAGCTACCATAGCTAAGGTAAACGCCGAGAAAGCAGAACCAAAGTTCCCCCAACCACCATAAATCCCTTCGGCTAAACCGATTTCTTTGGGTGGAAACCATTCTGCAACCATACGAATTCCAATCACAAACCCTGCACCCACAATACCTAGTAATAAACGAGAAATTACTAGATGATTAAAATTTTGCGCTGAGGCAAACATGATACAAGGAACTGCTGCATACATTAGTAGCAGCGAATAGGTTAATCTTGGACCAAATTTATCCAACAGCATCCCAATAATAATCCGTGCAGGAACTGTTAGAGCGACATTACAAATTGCCAGGGTCTTGATTTGTTCTCCTGTTAAACCCATATCTTCTTGGACAGTAGTAGCCAAAGGGGGTAGATTAAACCAGACTACAAAAGTTAAAAAGAATGCAAACCAAGTTATATGCAGAATTTTGTACCTGCCCTGGAATTGCCACATTTCTCCAAGCATTATTTACCTTCCTTTTCTGTTAAAAATTACCAGAATCAAATTCAAAACTGAGAGACAATGTAATCAACTACTAAACAACAATAAATATCTATTTTTGGCTTGATAAACTTGCCTACTATATAAGGGTATAGTTACTAGTCAGACTAATGTCTCGTTTGCTATTGATTTAAATAAATAGACTAGATAGAGTTTTGAAGATGTTTTTAATCTTGAGGTAATGGTTACATTTAAAAAAAAGGCTTATCGTATATTTCGTTACAAAAATATCCGAATCAAGGCAATTGAATGTCTTTTTTACATATCATCAATACTTTTATTGCATATATTGAATCTATAAAAACTTCAGAGCGACAAATCCCAAAACTAGTACTGCTAAAAATCCCCAAGCAACCCAATCAAAATACTTTTCAATCCAATCTTTTAAGGATTCTCTTCCCCAAAAAATTAAGCTACCAACCAGAAAAAAAAGACAAAAAAAGGTGAGGTTAACCCACCTTAGCTCTAAAAGATTACTGTGAATTTGATTTTAATACTTATAGCTTTCAGTTTTGAAAGGGCCATTTACTGGTACGCTGATATACTTGGCTTGCTCTTCAGTTAACTGCGTAATTACTCCGCCAAATCCTGCAACCATATAACGAGCTACTTCTTCGTCTAGATGCTTAGGTAATACTTGAACAGTAATTGCAGTTGCTTTTTCTTCGGGAGATTTATCAGCAAACTTGCGCTCAAACAAGAACATTTGAGCAAGTACTTGGTTAGCAAAAGAACCATCCATAATCCGAGAAGGATGTCCAGTGGCATTACCTAAGTTGACTAAGCGACCTTCAGACAAGAGTAGTAAGAAATCTTGAGGATCATTACTACGATATACTTGGTGAACTTGGGGTTTAACTTCTGCCCAACGCCATTCACGACGCATGAAAGCCGTATCAATTTCGTTATCAAAGTGACCGATATTACAAACTACTGCACCTGCTTTGAGGCTGGTCAACATATTTGCATCACAGACGTTAAAGTTACCAGTAGCAGTAACAACCATGTCTAGAGATGCTAACAATTCTTTATTAATGCTGTTGATTGTGCCATCATTTTTGCCGTTGATGTAGGGAGAAACTAATTCATAACCGTCCATGCAGGCTTGCATCGCACAAATAGGATCAACCTCTGCTACTTTAACAATCATGCCTTCTTGACGCAGAGAAGCAGCAGAACCTTTACCCACATCGCCATAACCAATTACTAGGGCTTTTTTCCCAGCCATGAGGTGATCAAGACCACGTTTGATAGCGTCATTTAAGCTATGACGACAACCATATTTATTGTCATTTTTGGCTTTGGTAACGGAATCATTAACGTTAATCGCTGGAATTTTTAGCTCACCTTGTTCGAGCATTTCCCACAGACGATGAACACCAGTGGTAGTTTCTTCAGTAACACCGTGAATACGATCTAACATAGCAGGATACTTCTCATGGATGTAACCTGTTAAATCACCGCCATCATCCAGAATCATATTGGCATCCCAAAGCTCACCTTCCTCATCACGACAGGTTTGCTCAATACACCACATATATTCCTCTTCAGTTTCGCCTTTCCAAGCATATACAGGAATTCCCGCAGCAGCGATCGCAGCAGCAGCGTGGTCTTGGGTAGAAAAGATATTACAAGATGACCAGCGAACTTCAGCACCTAATTCACACAGAGTTTCAATTAAAACCGCCGTTTGAATAGTCATGTGAATACAGCCAATGATTTTAGCCCCCTGCAATGGCTTACTATCGCGGTATTTAGACCGAATTGTCATTAAGGCTGGCATTTCACTTTCGGCGATCGATATTTCTTTGCGTCCCCAATCTGCAAGAGAAATATCTGCTACTTTATAGTCTTGAGTATTCTTTTTTTCTTTGGCAATTACTTGCATAGTCATAGGATTTTTCTATTCGCGCTAATTACTATTTGTAAGGAGTTTATTTGCTTCGGCAACTTTGCCGACGGTTGAATCAGGTAAATTGCCACCTAAGTGACCGTAAATAGCTATGTCTTTATCTGTCTAACATACATTTGTTAATTTCGTCATATCCTAATTCTGATTTATTATCTAAGCTAGCGATTAATATAAAATGTAATTACGCTGCTTTAGATGAATAAGTTAAGATGCTCTTAGAGTATCTAAAGACAAAGTTACCCTAGACGATAAAAAATTCTTAAGTAATATAACACAATTCTCTAGTTAAGTATTAAATGTGCAAGTCTATGACAATTGTCATTTCTCAATTATTACTAGCGATATTTTCAACTTAGCGTTGAGAAAAGTATCCAATTTTCACTTTAGGAACAGAGAAAGTAGGATAATTTATTTAACAAAAAAATAGATAATCTATTATTAGAGAACACGGCAGTATGCATTTAAGCGAAATAACTCACCCTAACCAGTTGCACGGTCTATCAATCCGACAACTAGAGGACATCGCCCGGCAGATAAGAGAGAAGCATTTGCAAACAGTTGCAGCTAGTGGCGGTCATTTGGGTCCAGGTTTGGGTGTAGTAGAATTAACTATTGCTTTATATCAAACTTTAGATTTAGACCGCGATAAGGTAATTTGGGATGTGGGACACCAGGCATATCCCCATAAATTACTAACAGGTAGATACAATAAATTTGATACCTTACGTCAAAAAGATGGTGTCGCTGGCTATTTAAAAATAAGCGAAAATAAATTTGACCATTTTGGGGCAGGACATGCTTCTACGAGTATTTCCGCAGCTTTGGGTATGGCCTTAGCTAGGGATACTAAAGGGGAAGATTTTAAATGTGTGGCGGTGATCGGCGACGGTGCTTTGACGGGAGGCATGGCACTGGAAGCGATTAATCATGCCGGGCATTTGCCCAACACCAACCTCATGGTGGTACTAAATGATAACGAAATGTCCATTTCTCCGAATGTGGGGGCAATTTCGCGTTATTTAAACAAAGTTCGCTTATCAGATCCGATTCAGTTTATTTCCGATAACCTAGAAGAACAATTTAAACAGCTACCCTTTCTAGGTGAATCTCTAACTCCTGAAATGGAACGAGTCAAAGAGGGAATGAAACGTCTGGCAGTACCAAAAGTTGGGGCAGTAATTGAAGAATTGGGCTTCAAGTATTTTGGCCCGATAGATGGTCATAATCTGTCAGAACTAATTTCTACTTTTAAACAGGCACATAAAGTACCAGGCCCAGTATTAGTTCATGTAGCAACAGTTAAGGGGAAAGGATATGCGATCGCTGAAAAAGATCAAGTAGGCTACCATGCCCAAAGTCCTTTTAATTTAGCTACAGGCAAATCTGCCCCTGCTACTAAACCTAAACCACCAAGTTATAGTAAGGTATTTGCGGATACCATAACTGCTTTGGCGGAAAACGACTCCAAAATTGTGGGCATTACGGCTGCGATGGCAACAGGGACGGGTTTGGATAAACTTCAGCGTCAATTACCTAAGCAATATATCGATGTCGGTATTGCTGAACAACACGCGGTAACTTTAGCAGCAGGTATGGCTTGCGAAGGGATGAAACCCGTGGCTACTATTTATTCTACCTTTTTACAACGAGCTTACGATCAGATTATTCATGATATCTGTATCCAAAAGTTACCTGTCTTTTTCTGTTTAGATCGGGCGGGAATTGTGGGGGCAGATGGCCCAACTCACCAGGGAATGTACGATATTGCTTATCTACGCTGTATTCCCAATATTGTGGTTATGGCACCAAAAGACGAAGCGGAATTACAACGTATGATGGTTACAGGTATTGACTATCAAAAAGGCGCGATCGCTATGCGTTATCCTCGTGGTAATGGTGTTGGTGTACCATTAATGGATGAGGGTTGGGAACCCATTGAAATCGGTAAAGGTGAGATTCTCCGTCATGGGGATGATTTGCTCTTGGTGGGTTATGGCACTCAAGTATATCCAGCTTTACAAGTAGCAGAAATACTCGGTGAACATGGTATCGAAGCTACAGTAGTCAATGCTCGTTTTGTTAAGCCTTTGGATATGGATTTGATTGCCCCCTTAGCTAAACAAATTGGCAAACTAGTTACTCTCGAAGAAGGCTGTCTCATGGGTGGTTTTGGTTCAGCAGTCTTGGAAGCTTTACAAGAGCATGATATCCTGGTGCCTGTAAAACGCTTTGGGATACCAGATATTTTGGTTGATCATGCTACTATTGAGCAATCAAAAGCTAGTTTGGGTTTAAGTAGTTCTCAAATGGCGGAAAGTATTCTGAAAACTTTTTTTGCTAGCAAAGACAAAGAACCCTCTGTAGTTAGCTAGCAGCCAGAAAATTTAGTGCTAGAGAAATATTATGACAATATAGAAACTGGCACTTAAATCCAGCACCAGCCTCATAATTACTTTACACTATTAATTGTGTGTGAGGAGTAAGTGTAAGAGAGAAAGGTTTTGGGGTCGAAACACGGCAAGACTCCCAAAACCTTTTTCGTTTTTAGGTGAAATAGTGCATGATTATAGCGATATTCAGATTCATTAAGCACACTTGATATTGATTATCTAAAAATGTCGAACTCTATAACTTACTTAGCCAAGCTGCACACCGCTGTAACTTTAGTTTAAGTCCTGTCTACCCTACAAAATGATAATGCTAATCTATACAAGGAAAAAGGTAAGATCTTAAACTCCTTAAAACGCTATTTAGGCACGACTAAGTTTTTTCGTGTAGAACAAGTGGTTCAAATCGTGGCATTAGCTGGTGAATCTCCCGAAAAATCAGCAAAACCGAGAAATCATTTAAAGGGAAATCAGGAATTCTCAACTCAATGGCAACACGAGCCGCTTTTTTAGCTTACGAAAGTATAAAGTATGCAGATTATATATAAAAGTATGTCCGATCAAATAACAGTCAAAAAAGCTTTTGGTTTGTTTCTAGTTTGGAAAAAATATCAAAGACGACC
This sequence comes from uncultured Pleurocapsa sp., assembly GCA_964393695.1. Taxonomy (GTDB): domain Bacteria; phylum Cyanobacteriota; class Cyanobacteriia; order Cyanobacteriales; family Xenococcaceae; genus Waterburya. The sequence continues at coordinate 47,635 of CAYMWC010000004.1, read as the reverse complement.
AGAAGTCCTAGCTTCCTTTATTAATTGTCAACTCAAGTTTATTCCCCATCTCCTTCAAAGTAAGTATCTGCGCCCTTTGGATTACTTAATTAAACTGGTAGTTAGTATTCAAGCAATCTCTACTCAAAAACCTCATTTTGTAGTTGCTCAATGCCCTCCTACTTTTAGTGCTTTACCTGCATTGCTGACTAAAACCCCTTACGTGATTGATGCTCACAATCCTTTGTTTCAAGTGGCAATGTGGCAGAAACTCGCCCTCAGCAAAACTATACTCAGCCAGGCTTTGGCAATAATTGTTCATAATGCAGAAATGTTCCAACTAGTTAAAAGTATTTATCCCTCAGCGAAACTGTTTACTATTTGCGATCCGATTAAGTCGATTGTCCTAAATCCGCCTCAGCAACGACAGGCAAAGCAGATCTTGGTCATTGCCTCTTTCGATCCTTGGGACGAACCAGTAGATTTATTAATTGAATCTATGAAACAATTAACAGAGTACCAATTTATTGTTACGGCGGATATTAATAAACTTGCGCCTAAAACAGCTAAACAGTTGCAACAACTGGATAACGTCAATTTAACTGGTTTTTTAGCAACATCAGAGTATCATCAAGTATTGTGTTCTAGTCTGGCAGCTTTGGTCTTAACTACTAGTGAAGCAACTCAACCTAGTGGTGCTTGTGAAGCTCTATCTTCTGATACTCAGCTAATTATTAGTAAAACTTCTCTGACTAAAAAATTATTTGGAGAATGGGCAGTATTAGTTGACAATTCTCCTGCATCCATAGTCCAGGCAATTAGATCATTATCATTACAAGAACTAGATCTAACTGCCTATCGTAGTCAATGGAATAACCAAGTTCAACAAGAAATTACTAAACTAGTTGAATTAATTAACCAACACAATTAAATTTCGACCAATCTGGAATAGAGATTTGTGGGAGAATAACTGACTGAAAGTTCTTTGGCTGAAACTTTTAACTGTTGTAATAATTGAGGATTATCCAAAACTTTTTGAATAAGCTCAATTAAGTGGGAATAGCTATCAAAAAACAAGGTACAGTCATTAAATTCTGGTGAGACACTATACTCCTTCGGCAGTAGTCCTGGTTTAGCTGCTCGTAGCATATTAAAGATCATCCCAGATTCCTTAGTTTTTCCGTAGACTTCAGTGCTGTTTTTGCTGATAAATTGATTATTCAATAACAAATCACAATTGGCGATCGCCCGATCAAACTCTTCTCCGTAAACAAAATCATCATGATAATAAACCTGGTAACCAGCAGCCTTTAAATCCGAGATAGCAGCACCCATCTCTTTTTTTTCGCGATCAGTAATATATCCGAGTAGATAAAGATCGATGCGATCGCACAATTTACTGGCATTTTCCTGTAAAATCTGAAATACTCCCAAATAATCCCGTTTAGCTTGCGTAATCACTCCAGGTATACAAATTCTGAGCATCTGATTAGTTTGTGAAGCATCTGCCATTCCTTCATAGATAGCGAAAGGAAATACTATAATCGGCAATTTACAACCGTACTCCAACAATGCCTCTTTTTGACCTTGACTATGAACTATGATTTTGAGTTGATAATTTTGAGCAAACTGAGTCAGCATTTTCTTTCTCAGTGGTCGATAAACTAAATAGTCGACAATTGCCCGCGCTATGATCCGTGAATATTTGCGGTTTTGATCTTTATTTTTCAGACTAGGAACTAAGGTGTTGATCGCTCGACTAAAGTTATCGTTATACCACTCTTCACATTGATGGACGTGGAGAAAAATCTCTTTTACTTGCGGTTTAAATTGAGCAAATTCCAAGTAGTTATCGAAAATCGTGCAAATGTGTATACGATCAAAAGCGGTATTTTCGACATAATTGAGCAAATTTTTTAAAGACTGGCTTTCCTCTAGTACTACCACACTAGCATTAGCTGGTAAGCCGTTTTCTTCTAAAGCTCTTTGAATTGAAGGCAGAGTATAAACTATTATTTGGTTGCTTGGCTCGCTAGCATAAGTCTTAACTAGACCATTGACTGCCGAATAATGATTAGGTTCACTAACTTCAATGATTCCAATAAGCATATCTGTAATATCTCAACTATTATTTTAACTATAAATACTTAAGTAAAAATGACTGATTAACCTGCGCTATAGCAACTAATATAGAGAACCAAGCGATTACAATTTTATTGTCTATTTACAATTCAACAAACCTACTACTAACATATTGAGCGAGCAATTTATTAACCGGAAACAGAAATTTCTGAACGAGAATCTATATTTTAAAACTAAGCAATCATATCATCGTTTTATTTTTTTTGTCCAAATTTTCAGCTCAGAATTTTTACTTATTTATCTATCGACATATTTACAACTCCTGTAGTAATATGGCAAAAATTAGTAGTGAATATACTTAGTAGTTAATATCCACAATTATGCCTGAAGTTTTTAATTGGGAATTTTCAGCAATTAGTTGTGTATTCAAGGTTAGGGACAGTCTAGAAATCTAAATCAAATCAATCACATATGGGCGTAGCGATTATCACTGGTTCGGCAGGTTTAATTGGCTCTGAAGCTGTAAGATTTTTCAGTAGCCTGGGAATGGATGTTGTTGGTATCGACAACGATATGCGCAAATTCTTTTTTGGAGAGGAAGCTTCTACTAAATGGAATCGCCAAAAATTAGAACAAGAAATTGACAACTATCAACATCGGGAAGTAGATATCAGAGATTACGAAAAAATCAAAGAAATCTTCCAACATTTTGGTCAAGATATTTCTCTGATTATTCATACCGCAGCCCAACCTTCTCACGACTGGGCAGCAAGGGATCCTTTTTCAGACTTTACGGTTAATGCTAACGGTACACTTAATTTGCTCCAGGCAACTCGTGAATACTGTCCTGATGCCGTGTTTATCTTTACTTCTACCAATAAAGTGTATGGAGATTTACCTAATTCCCTACCTTTAATTGAACTTGAAAAACGCTGGGAAATAGATTCTGCTCACGAATATCATCCAGGTATAGCCGAAAATATGAGCATCGACCAATGTAAGCACTCCTTATTTGGGGCATCTAAAGTAGCTGCTGATGTTTTGGTGCAAGAGTATGGGCGTTATTTTGGGATTCGTACAGCCTCATTTAGAGGTGGTTGTTTGACTGGACCAAATCATTCTGGCACTGAATTGCATGGGTTTTTAGCATACTTAGTAAAATGTACCGCGATTGGTAAACCATACAAAATTTATGGTTACAAAGGTAAACAAGTTCGCGACAACATTCATTCTTCTGACTTAATCGCTGCTTTTTACGAGTTTTACAAACAACCTCGTGTAGCGGAAGTATATAACATCGGTGGTGGACGAGAGAGTAATTGTTCGATGCTAGAAGCGATCGCGATCTCTCAGGAACTTGCTGGCAAAAAGCTCGATTATTCCTACACTGATGACAACCGTAGTGGTGACCATATTTGGTATATCAGCGATCTAGCTAAATTTAAGTCCCATTATCCCGATTGGTCGCTTAAATACAACATCAATCAGATCTTATCTGAGATTTACGAAAGTGGTATTGAAAGATGGAATGAACAATGATTAACCAAGGAAAGTATTCTATATTGGGAATTAATATCAGTGCTGTAGACTACGATTTTGCGGTATCAGCTATCACTACTGCTGCCAAAAATAGACAACCTTGTTCTGTCAGTGCTTTGGCTGTCCATGGTGTAATGACTGGTTTTTTAGATCGCATCCATGCTAGACGCTTAAACGGTTTAGACTTAGTAGTCCCCGATGGACAACCAGTACGCTGGGCATTATCTTGGCTACACCAAAAAAAGCTACGCGATCGTGTTTATGGCCCTAATCTCACGCTCAAGGTAGCACAATCTTTTGCCCAAGAAGGCTTGAGTATCTACCTATATGGTAGCCAAACCGAAACTCTCGAAAAATTCGCCCATAATTTAACTCAACTATATCCTGGATTAAAAATTGTGGGTATGGAAGCTTCTAAATTTAGAAGACTGTCTAAGCAAGAGCGTTGCCGATTAGTCGAGCGAATTAAAACCTCTGGTGCGCATACAGTTTTTCTCGGATTGGGCTGTCCTCGCCAGGAAACCTGGGCTTATGAATATCGTAATCTCCTCAACATACCAATTTTGGCTGTGGGGGCTGCTTTTGATTTTCATGCAGGAACTTTACCTCAAGCTCCCAAATGGATGCAAGATTCAGGTTTAGAATGGCTTTTCCGTTTGATACAAGAACCTCAAAGATTATGGCAACGCTATGCAGTTCTTAATCCTCTTTATGTGTGGCATATTGTCCAACAATATCTGGGATTACGGAAATTTGTACCAGCTATGCCTGATGGTAAGGAAAAGATTGAGTCTTATGGTTAGTTATTCTCAATCATAGACTTCAAAGAATTATTGCTGGCGGTGAGAGTCTCTGAAAGATAAACCCTGTAAGGGCGCATCGCGATGCGCCCCTACGTTAAATTAAGGCTAAGGAGGAATGGAGTAATTTGAAACCTGAATTCAGTCTACGAATTGCTTTTGTGGTGGGAAGATTCCCCGTCTTATCCGAGTCTTTCATTTTAAATCAAATTAGTGGGCTAATTGAACGGGGACATAAAGTAGATATCTATGCCCTCGAAGGTTATTCTGCTGAAACAAAGATTCATTCTATTGTTGATAAATATAATTTGATTGAATGTGGCTATTACGTGCCTGAAATTCCCCAAAATTATGCACTACGATTTTTCAAGGCATTGCAATTACTCTCAATCAAAGGGTGTCGCAACCTTCCTGCAATATGGCGATCGCTCAATGTTTTTAAATACGGTAAACAGGCTGCTTCTTTAAGATTATTTTATGGAGCGATCGCTTTTCTAGAGTCAATCAATTACGATATTGTTCACTGTCAGTTTGGTATCTATGCTTTACAGGGAAAGTTACCAGCCGATCCTGGGGTATTGACTTTAAGATCTCTAGGTTTATTAAGGGGCAAATTAGTTGTTGCTTTTCGTGGCTGGGATATTAGCTGGTATATTCAAGAACAAGGCGATCTCGTTTATGATCAACTATTTCAAGTAGCTGATTTCTTTTTGACTAACTGTAATTTTTTTCGTGATCGCGCTATTAAAATAGGTTGTCCTCCTGAAAAGATTGTAGTCAATGGTTCGGGGTTAGATTGTCAGAAGTTTGCTTATCAACCTCGTTATTTTCCTGATGATGGTTTGATTCGTCTCGTCACTACAGGGCGTTTGGTTGAGAAAAAGGGGATTGAATACAGTATTCGAGCAGTTGCTCAGTTAATTCCAGATTTTCCGAACTTAGAATACAAAATAATCGGCGATGGTTATTTACGTGCTGAATTACAGCAATTAATTGCCGAATTAGACGTAGAAGACAAAATTGAGTTACTAGGTTGGCGACAACAACAAGAAATTATCTCTATTTTAGATAGTTCTCATATCTTTCTTGCTCCTTGCGTAACTGCCAAAGATGGTAATCAAGACGCACCCGTTAATACTCTCAAAGAAGCAATGGCCATGGGTTTACCTGTAATTTCCACTTTTCATGGCGGTATCCCTGAATTAGTCCAAGATGGTATATCTGGTTATTTAGTTGCTGAAAGAGATGCAACGGCGATCGCCAATAAGCTGCGCTACCTCATCGAAAATCCCACTCTTTGGCAAGACATGGGGATGTCTGGTAGAAAATTTGTCGAACAAAACTACGATATGAATCAACTTAATGATGAATTAGAGAAAATTTATAATCAATTGACAATGCACAAGCTAGATAAAGAGTAATACTGAAATATGATTGAGCGATCGCTTAGAAAACAACCTAGTACAAAATCAGATACTCTGAAAAATCGCTATGTTAACTGGTGGTTATACAGTCTCCCACCTTTACATGTGCGCTGCGCTTTTTTGTTTATGGAACACTCTTGTTAAGCGCAATATTTCAATCATTGAACCTCCCATCGTCTCCGAGGAGGGATTCTCGCTTCTCAACCTCTTAACTAGACATTACCAAAGCTATGTCCCCGCCAGGACGATTCCACACCGAAAAAAAAATCCCTCAAACCGATGCTATCTTTGAGCAATTAGCATTATTGCGATCGCCGATCAAGACCCTATACCTGAAGAAGTATGGCAACACTACGAAGAAAATGGTAGTGAACCAATACCTATACTCACAGCCCGATTTGTTCCTATTGCCTCAGTATTACTTAAAGACATATCTTAGATTCTAAAAAATAATTTACTATAAGTTTCTTTTTCATTGATAGTTGTTTGATAAAATGGAAAAATTAAAGTCAATTAAGTTTAGTTATTTTTCTCTATTTGCCATTTTTTATAGTACTGCTCTTTGGGTAGAAATGGCAGAAAACTGGGATCATCCTATAGTTACGGCTATTACTTTGCTTTTACTGATAGTAATTATTGTTACCAATATAGATAAATTAAAGTTTTGTTTGTTTCTTGGTTTTACGACAGTTTACTTTTTATACTTTCATTTTCCTGAAGTTGCCAATCACGTTAATTTAATTCTTATTATTAATTTTACTTTACTAGTAGGAGCAATTTATACTTGGTTGACTCCTCGATTTGCTACAGATAATGATTATTACAATGTTATATCACCTATTATTAGAGTATTTTTAATTCTTGTTTATTTTTGGGCAGGTTTTCATAAACTAAATCATGACTTTTTAAATACGGATTATTCCTGTGCTAGCTCGACTTTTACAGGAATTATTGATATGCTATTTTCCTCTATTTTTGATATGCCAAATTTAATGATTTTAGGCATAGTTAGCTTGATTTTTATCTATCAAACAATTTTTCAGCAATACAGATATTTATTATTACAGCTAGTTAACAATTCATTATTTAAAGTTTTATCGATTAGCTTATTAATTTCGATTTTAGCTGCTGGCTTAAGTATCTATTTTTTAAATCTAAGCAATATAATTAAATTTTTAGCACTTTTCGCGACAGCAATCATCGTCATTGTTTGGGAATTACTTGGTAGTGTATTACTCTTTATTCGTTCTTGCCAAGCTGCTATCTTCTTTATCTCAATGTTTATGCACCTAGTGCTTGCTCCAATTGGATTTGTAGATTTTGGGGCATTAATTTTTGCCCTGTGGTTAACTTATATTCCTCAAAACTATTATTTTAATTTTAATATTCCAGTTAAATTATCCAGAAGTAATATTCAGTTAAATCGCTCGTTACTCTATGTTTTTATAAATATTGTTGGAGGAATTATTGCAGGAGTTTACCATTTAGCTTATCCCTATTTTAATAATAAAGCTTTAACAGGAATTATATTTATTACATCAGTCTTAATTGTTATTGTACCCTGCGTCAAAGCTATTTTATCCGCTCCAAAATCTTGGCGAGGTTTTGCCATTTTTGAGGGTCAAACACCCCACTTTTTATATATCTTTGTCTTAGTATTATCCTTATGGGCAATGACTCCTTACTTAGGATTACGTACTGCGGGGAATTTTTCTATGTTTAGTAATCTACGTACAGAAGGAGAAGTCAGTAATCATTTATTGTTAGCCAATAATCCACTAAAAATCTGGGACTATCAAGAGGATTTAGTTAAATTTATCGAAATAGATGATACAAAAGCCAAAATTGGACATAAATATCGTCCCTTAAAAAATAATTATTTACCTGTTGTAGAATTTAAAAAATTAATTCATAAATGGACTCAAGCAAAATATCAAGTCCCGTTAGTATTTGAACATGATGGGCGTGTTTATAAGACTCCTAATATAGTTAACGATCCTGTATGGCGTACTCCCAAACGCAATTGGGAAATGGTGTTGATGGATTTTCGCGTTATTCAAGCTGATAACGGTGAACCAAATTACTGTCAGTGGTAACGGTATGATAATTCATTGAATGAACCTTTAATAAAATGCTAGATGTTAAGTTCAAAGTTCATAATCGTCAATTGGTGATTGGTTCGCAACCATTTTATGCTGATGATGATTGGTGTTGTCGTCAACTCGATCGCTCTACCTGGATTTCTCATAGTCCAAATCTTCGAGTTGGTTACGCTACCGACAAAAATGGGGTTGTTTGGGGTCTATTGGGGTTAGCAGTTGCAATATCAGCTAATACTACTCCTTTAGAGCAAATTTCCCAATTATCTAGTGATGAAGTGATTGTTAGTTACTCAAACTGGACAGGACGTTGGTTATTAATTGGTAATGGACAAATACATTTAGATGCTAATGGGTTATTAGGTTGTTTTTATGGTTACAATTCTCAAGGAGAAATCTGGATTTCTAGTAGCTGCGCTTTGCTAGGGAAAATCCTGCAAGTGAGTAACAAAGATTCTCGCTCTTTGGAATATGGTCAATTAATTTCTTGGTATACCCCACCTTTGTCTGCTTTTGAGGGAATTAGAAGAATATTAGCCAGTCAAATTCTTGATTTTAAGCATAATAAGCTGATTCATCGTTATTTGCTCCCAAAAATTGATCGCGATCGCCATTATGACGAGACGATTAAATTAGTCAAAGATAGTTTAGTTACGGCGTTACAGAATATTGGACAGCAGCCTCAAAAACTTTGGTTGGGTTTGACAGCAGGTTATGATTCCCGTTTGATACTAGCGATCGCCAAATCAGCAAAGATCAAGTTCACTACCTTTACCAGAATTGCAGATCGAATGTCTTTAGCTGATCGTTTACTTCCTTCTAAACTAGCCAAAGAATACAATGTCTCCCATGTTTGGCTGCGTAATAAACCACCCCAAGAACAACAAATTAGACGGGAATTGGTAAAGCAACACTCATGGGGAAATGTTTCTGATGGAGATGCCGAACCCTTTGTCATGGGTGTCAGAGATGCTTTAGAAGGAATTTCCTTTGGCGGACATGGATTTGCGATCGCCAGTGGCTTTCATGATTTGCGACAGCTACCAGCTACTTTTGAATCTCCTCAAACAGGTGCAGCACAGATCGCAGCACTATTTAACGAACCTATCGACTCTTCGGCTACCAAAGGTTTACGAGAGTGGTTAACTTGGGTGCAAACTCATCCTCAAGAACATCTAGACTGGCGCGATCGCTTTTTTCTTGAACAAAGGCAAGCAGGTTGGCTGAGTGCTAAAGAGCAGGTGTACGACCTTGATTCTCTAGAACGATTTCCAATTTTAAATTCAGCCAGAATCTATTCTTTGCTGTTGAGTATACCCGAATCAAAAAGGCTAGGCTCTCTAGTTCAAGTAGAACTATTAAAACAACTTGCTCCCAAGTTACTTAAGTATCCTTTCAACCCTGCCGATACTTACTTTAATCCCTGGTTAAAAGTAGCAATACGTTCTCGCGATCGCCCTAAGTATATATACTGGTTAATTAAAGACAAGTTGCTAGCTAAATAAAAAATTATGTTAGAAAATGGTTCTTGATTCAGTTCTTCAATTGTTGGTAGATAATCTAAGTTTAGATTAAATCTTTAAACACACAAAAGCAACATCACCCTTTTCTAAATCGGTTGAAGCGAGCAATAATTTTACTTTGTATTGGGTGACGATAGTGCCATAAATCTTGTTGGACAAACTGCCAAACCACAGTATTTTGAGCCTGCTGTTGAATTAGATATTGTTCTAACCAGGTTAAGAAGGCTTTGCGAGCATGATAGTACTTCTGTGCTGCATGAGCTTGAGTTGTACAAGCCCCGTCATGTTGACGATAAAAATACCAACACTCACTAGACACATACACGGGAAAATTTAAACACAGCTTGGTGTGAAATACTTGATCTTCATACATACCTGGGAAAGAGTCTTCATATCCACCTACAGCTTCAATTGCCTTGCGTCGCACTAAAATATCATGTAAAGAAGCCCATTCATCCCGCAGAAACAACATCAATACTGCTGGTGGTTGAATTAAACTATTAAAAGGAAGATCCAGCTTTTGGATAAAGTCCCGTCGCTTATCTTCAGATTTACCCGTCCAACCATACCACCATTTAGCTCTTCCACGTATTAAGGCTGCATCGGGTTGTCCTTCGATAATATTAACCTGTCGTTCGAGTTTTTGGGGTAGCCAAAGATCGTCTCCATCTATAAAAGCAACATATTCACCATCAGAACAGTTTATTCCCAAATTACGGGAGGCACTCATACCAAGGTTTTGATGATCGAGGTGTTCTAAGTAGCGTATTTTATGAGGATATTGAGTCTCATACTGTAGAGCGATCGCGCTACTGCCATCGGTTGAACCATCATCTACTAATAAAAGTTCCCAGTTGTTGTAAGTTTGGGCTAAGACACTGGCGATCGCTTTTTCAAGAAACCTCTCTTCGTTGAGAAAAATTAAAACTACTGAAACTAAAGATTTGACGGGCATTTTAGTCTTTTTTTCATTATGTTTCAAAGTATTATATATATTATAATTAAGTATAATTACTGACAATACATCTTGAATATTCTATATTTTTGATCAACAGAGCTAAAAAGAACAATTATGATAGAGCCACAGGTAACTATTGTCGTTTCTCCTAGAGAAAGATTTAGCTATACTCGCCAATCTTTAGACAGCATTTACGAACATACCCAAGAACCTTTTAAATTAGTTTATGTTGATGGTAATTCTCCTGGCTCTATTAAACGCTATTTACAGCAGCAAGCCCAAGCTAAAAACTTTCGTATAGTTCGTAGTAACTATTATCTTTCTCCTAATCATGCGAGAAATATTGGTCTGAGCTATGTCGATACTAAATACGTTGTCTTTGTGGACAATGATGTAGTAGTTTCTCCTGGCTGGCTATCTCACTTAGTTAAATGCGCTGAAGAAACAGAGGCAACTGTGGTTGGCCCTTTGATGTGCCAGAAAATGAGCATAGATGAACCATTGCATGAAATTATTCACTTTGCTGGAGGCGAATCTCATATTTTTTGTGATGTCAAAGGTAGAAGACGTTTGCGAGAAAAAATGTATCTGCAAGGTAAGCGTGTTTCTGAAGTTGGCGATCGCCTAAGTCGTCAACAAACCGAATTAGCGGAATTTCACTGCGTGTTAGTAAATACCGCTATTTTTGAGCAGATTGGTGGCAAGCTAGACGCAGAAATACTCAACACTAAAGAGCATCTTGATTTTTGTATGCAGGTAGCCCAATCAGGAGGAAAAGTTTATTTTGAACCTAAATGTGTGGTGACTTATGTTCCAGGGCCTCCTCTAAAATTAACAGATGTTCCTTTTTATATGCTGCGCTGGAGTGATGCCTGGGTTGTCAAAAGTTTAAATCGTCTGCGAGATAAGTGGGATCTGGTCGAAGATAGCTATTTTACTAATCGCTATAGAGGATTAGGCTGGCGACGTACAGAAACATTAATTCATCCTTTGATTCGTATCCTTACTTTTGGCAGAATGAGCGGTTTTCTCGAACGTCGATTGATTTCTGTGGATAAAAGATTAAATCGTTATTTGACGGATCGCTATGTGCAGAGGCTTTCCCAGCATGAATGAAACTATTTACACCCCAGAAAGTAAGTTAAGACATCCGCGAAAATTGTGGCAATTGATGTGGCGCGACTTACTAGCTTCTCGCGGCTTAGCTTGGCAACTAATGCTCAGGGATATTAAAGCCCAATATCGTCAGTCATTTTTAGGCATCTCCTGGGCATTTATCCCCCCAATTACAATGGCTTTAGGATTAACTTGGGCAGGAAAGTCTGAGGTAATTGCGATCAGTGCAACAGATTTACCCTATCCTGCTTACGTCATGTTTAGCACTAGTTTGTGGCAAACTTTTGTCGAGGCATTACAAGGGCCTGTACAGGCAGTAACTAAGGCTCAACCAATGTTATCGCGGGTTAATTTCCCTCGTGAAGCACTTATTCTTGCCAAGCTAGGGGAAGTATTGTTTAATTTTTGCATTAAGCTAATTTTAATCGTCGGTTTATTTATTTGGTTTCGTATTCCTGTAGGTTGGAGCGTTATTTTAGCTTTCGTAGCCTTGATTCATCTGATCATACTCGGTACTTGGTTTGGAGTGATGCTAGCCCCTTTGAGTATGCTTTATCAAGATGTCACCAAAGCACTGACAATGGTGACAGGATTTTGGTTATTTATCACCCCCGTAATTTACCCCATACCCCAAACAGGTAATTTTAGTACTCTTGTACGTTTAAACCCTGTCACTCCTTTGCTAGTAACCATCAGAGAATTAGCGACAACAGGAATCTTGACTCAAGTGACTGGTTTTTGGGTAGTTAGCGCGATCGCCTTATTTGGCTTATTCTTTACCTGGATCGCTTTTCGTTTGGCAATGCCCTTTGTAATTGAAAAAATAAGTTCTTAAAATGAAAGAGCCATTAGTTTCGGTAATTATTCCTTGTTTCAATGCCAAACAGTGGTTGTCAGAGGCGATTGATCGCATCCTAGCGCAAACCTATCCCCAAATTGAAATTATCGTGATCGACGATGGCTCGACAGATAATAGTTTAGCAATTATCAAAAGCTATGGCGATCGCCTTATTTGGCAAACAGGAGCAAACAAAGGTGGAAATCATGCTAGAAATCTCGGTTTTACCTTAGCCAAGGGAGAATATATTCAATATTTAGATGCTGATGATTATTTGCTTCCCGACAAAATAGCTAAACAAGTTCGATGTCTGCAAACTTCCTCAGCGAATGTAGTTTATGGAGACTGGCAACATTTGGTTCATCAAGGCGATGGTAGCAGCTTTCTCGATAAAGTGCGAATTTGTGGTCCCAAAACAGATTTTTTAGAGTCTTTACTCGCTAATGAGCAATGGTCTAATATTGCACCTATTCTGTTTTCTCGTTCGATAGTAATTAAATCTGGAGGCTGGGATGAAAGCTTATTAGCTGCTCAAGATCGAGATTTCTTAATTTCCGTAGCGATCGCAGGAGCTAAATTTGTCTATCAACCTGGTTGCGATTCTATTTACCGTATACCGAATCAGCCAACCGTTTCGACTGCCTGTAGACTACGTTGGTTTCAAGCTCACTGTTTAGTAATGGAAAAGGCAGAACAAAAACTGACTAATTTTGAGCAGTTGTACCCTCGATACAAAAAAGCTTTGGCTAAAGCCTATAGAATGATAGGCAGAGAATATTTATATTATTATTATGATAAACCAGAATCAGATAAATATCGCGATTATGCTGTGATTTTAGACAAAATACTCACCCTAGATCCCCAATTATTTTTAGAAATTGATAACAGTCTATATAAACTATGTTTGCGTTTATTGGGCTACAAAACTGCTGAAAAAATCTCTTATCTTTTTCGTCAGCAAAAAACCACGCCCAGGGAAAAAATCGAACTATTTATTACTAACTATTGATTAATGACCGTTAAAGCTTTTACCCCTCCTATTATCAAGCAACCACAAGATGCAGATTTAGTTGTCTCTATTGATAATCTTTCCAAGAAATTTTGTCGTCATCTCAAGCGATCGCTTTTTTATGGTATACAAGACATTACAGCCGAACTAACAGGTAGACAAAGGCAAGGTCAAACATTGCGATCGCAAGAGTTTTGGGCTTTACATAATATTAGCTTTCAATTACGACGTGGAGAAGCCCTTGGTTTAGTCGGCTCTAATGGGGCGGGCAAAAGCACCTTGCTGAGAATTATCAGTGGCTTGATTAATCCCGATACTGGTTCGGTTAAGATTAAAGGTAGAGTAGCACCTCTAATTGCCTTGGGGGCTGGATTTAATCCTATTTTGTCTGGTAGAGAAAACATCTATGCCAATATGTCAATTCTGGGTTTATCAACTCAACAAATCCGCCGTAAATTCGATGAAGTAGTAGATTTCGCCGAAATTTGGGACGCGATCGACGCTCCAGTACAAACCTATAGTTCGGGAATGGCTGCTAGGTTAGGATTTGCCTGTGCAATTTATGTAGAACCAGAAATTCTGCTGATAGATGAGGTATTGGCAGTAGGGGATATTAAATTTCGTATGAAGTGCTACAAGCGATTAGCCCAACAACGCAAAAAAGGAACAGCTTTTATTTTAGTTTCTCATAACTCTCATAATATTTTAAATATCTGCGAATCAGCAGTTTATCTCAACAAAGGTCAAGTAGTTGCTGTAGGAGAAAGCGAAACCGTAATTAATCAATACGAACAAGACCTGGGTTTAAACGGGATAGAACAAGTCAACGGACTATTAAAATTACCACCCAAGCCCCAAGATCAAAGTATGGGAATTGATATTACTACCCTGTCATTTAAAGATGAAGTTGATAATACTCTTAAATATCTGACATCGGGTAAAACGTCATACTTATCAGTAGAGTGTCAAGCAAATATTTCTGTAGACAATGTTAATTTGGGAGTCAAAATCAGATCCTTGTCTGGAGAAAATGAAATGGTTTTATATTTAACTTCCGCAAGTGATGATTGCTTGTTTAATATTAAGCCAGGAAAAATAGAACTACAATTGCAGTTTGCACAGTTGGGTTTAATACCAGGAGTTTACAATGCCAAAATTTATCTGAAAAGTGGTATTTGTTCTTTTGATATTGTAGAATCCTTTCGTTTTACAGTCAAATCGGCTCGACCAATGAGTCGTTGTATGTATTATCAATCTCGCGACTGGAAAATAAGACAATTTTAACTTCTGTTTAATATTGAATTTTAAATAATGTTGTTTATAGCTATCCGCTATTTATTAGATAATGAATACTATAGTCTGGCGAAATCCCAACAAAGTCATAACAACATTTAAAGAAATATTAGGATTTGATTTACGTTCTCTGGCTTTATTAAGGATTGTTTTTTCCTGTTGGTTCATAGCTCATTTAATAATAACATTTATTGAATTTTCAAGCAGTTTTAATTTGATAAAATTATTGACTACGTCATCAGTTACTCAATTTTTAAGTAACGAATATTTTTTAGTATATGTATTACTTGGCTTTGGTTTCTTTTTTGCTTTATTACTATTAATGGGACATCGGACAACTTGGTCGAGTATTGCTTGTTGGGGAATGCTCACGATATTGCCAACCGCTCCTTCATTTACTTCAGACAATAACATCTTTAATATTATTGCTTTTTTTGGAATGTTTTTGCCATTAGGCGCAACTTATTCTTTTGATAGTGCCTTAAATATTGCAAGTAAACCTTTGCCGAAAAGCATTATTTCAGTAGCAACAATCGGATTAACTTGGCAATTATTGACTATTTATCATACACCTTCAATTAATTTTTGGTTAATAGTATCTTTGTGGTTTTTTCCTTTAAAAAATAGTTTCTTTCGGGGTATTGCAATCGGCTATTTAATATTGGTAAATTTTATCCACAGTTTATCTTCTGCTGTTAACAGTATTCCTAGTTTGTATTTTGCTTTCGGGCTAGTTTTTGTTCCTTCAATAGTCTGGGATTTCTGGTATAAAAAAACTTATAGTCAACAAATTACTAAGTTAGCTATTAACTATGATAAAGACTGCGGTTTTTGTAAAAAAGTAGTTTATATATTAAGGACAATTTTGATCTTAGCTAACATTTCTTTATTAGAAGCTCAAGACAATCCCTCGGTGTATGAGGATATGCAAAAGTACAATTCTTGGGTAGTAGAAGATTATCAGGGAAATAGATACTATAAATGGTATGGCATTGTTTATATAGTTAGTATATCTCCAATTTTATGGTGGCTTGCACCTGTATTGAGATTAAAACTTTTAATGGCTACAGGTAATAAAGTCTACGAAACTATTGCTAACAACCGCCGTTTTATGGGTAATTTGACCAAACCATTTTCATTTCATTCCTTTTCTCTTAACTTCTCACTACTTGATAATATTTTTATCTTATTTGTCTTATTCTTAAAGAGATATGTAGACTTACAGTAGTGTTGCAAACAAAAGAGAAAAAAGTAAAAAAGAAAAGATAATAGACTTGTTGCGAAATAGCTTTTTCTTAAAATTCGAGCCTTATCAGATAAGGGTTTCAGAAACGCACATATTTAATTCGCAACAAATCTAATAAATACGAACTAAGAACCAAATTGTTTTGCTCAGTATTTTTACTGATTGCAGACATAATACTATTTCTTATAATAGCAAGCGATTAAGATCTTATAAATATTTATCAACAAAGACCTGACAAATAGGATTTTGTCTTCACTTGTCACCAATGACTAATTGGTTTTTGCCTTATTTAATTTACATATTTACTCATATACATTATGACACTGCTGTTTTACACCCCTCTAGAGTCTATAGTTAAACAAAAGTTGAGAACTCCTTTTGCAGACAACAATCAAAAAAAACTAATTGTTCATTGTTGCTATCACAAAGTTGGGACAGCATGGTTTATCAGAGTTTTAAGAGCGATCGCTCGCTATTATGGATTACAATTTCAAAGTTGTTTTCAAAGTGAGCTTAAAAGAGATACTGACATTTTTATGGAATACATGAGCCGTGTTGAGGTAGAAAAACTGCCTGACTATGTTGGTTCTCACATGATTCGTGATCCCAGAGATATGATCATTTCAGCATATTTTTATCATCTCTGGACAAAAGAAGAATGGGCGCATATTCCTCGCCAAAGTTTAAATAACTTGACTTATCAAGAATATTTAAATTCCTTAAATCAAGAAGAAGGTTTACTAGCAGAAATGCAGGGGACTTCTTTAGAAGTTATTTCTGAAATGTCCACCTGGAATTATCATAACCCCAATTTTATTGAATTCAAATACGAAGATATTATTCGTGACGAGAAAGCAGTTTTTTACCAAATTTTCAAACACTATCAGTTTAATGAAGAAGCGCTTCAAAACTGCCTCAATATGACTGAAAAATTTAGTTTCAAAAATATAACGAATAGGCGAAAAGGAACTACCAATCCAAAAAGTCATCTCCGTTCAGGTCGCACTGGAGAATGGCAGGAATTATTTAATGAAAATCACAAAAAACAATTTAAAGAACTGTTTGGAGATGTGTTAATTAAGCTAGGTTACGAAACCAGTAGCGATTGGTAAATAATTGCTTATTAATAAGTAATTAATAAGATTTTCTGCTTGTCTCATCTCGATAATTGGCTACAGATTCTACTAAACCAATCCCAATAAAATTAGACAATAAAGCCGATCGCCCGTAACTCAGCCAAGGTAAAGGAATACCCGTAATTGGTGCGAGTCCGATTGTCATACTAATATTAACTATAATTTGGAAAGCAAGAATCGCTAAAATACCGATCGCCAGCAACGAGCCAAAATTATCCTGAGCATTACAGGCAATCCAAATTAAACGCATACAGATTAACCAAAACAGTGCCACTGTAAGTATGCTGCCGATAAAGCCGAACTGTTCTCCCACAGCCGAAAAGATAAAATCTGTGTGTTGTTCAGGAATAAAATCCAGCCGAGTTTGTGTTCCTTGATTCCATCCTTGTCCCCAAAATTTGCCAGCACCAATTGCAATTCGCGATTGAATTAAATGATAACCACCCCCTAAAGGATCTTGTTCAGGATTAAGAAACAAGATTAGTCGAGCTTTTTGATATTGCTTCAGTAACCCCCAAAAAAGATTGCCCAACTCCACCGCCCCCAGGTTAATCGCTACAGCACTAAGAGTAGAAACAACTTTTATAGGCAGCGTTAGCCAGGCTATCCCAGCTACAATCAAAACCCAAAATAGCCAACCAGGAAGATATAGATGATATAAAATGGCTGAAAACAAAGGCGAGATCATTAACAGTAACCAACCAGTGTTCGCATTTGCCCAGTAGAGCATGGCAATAATAATCGCCCCAAATACTAAAGAAGTCCCCAGATCTGGCTGTAAAAATACTAAACCCCAAGGAACAGCTGTAATTGCTAAAGTACGAATGATCGTCTTGAGATCGGCTGGTCGGTCATGCAACAGTGCTGCGAGGGTAATTACCATGGAAATTTTGGCAAATTCCGAAGGCTGAACATTAACTCCTGCAACTGAAAGCCAACTCTGCGCGCCGTTAGCTGTAACTCCAACTGCCATTACTGCAATTAAAAACAGATTAGTGATGGTATAAATCAACCAATGCCATTGACACAAAAATTGATAACGCCAACGAGATAAGAACAACACCAGGGGAAAACCAAGTAAGCATACTGTCCAATGCTGATAACTATAGCTATGTTGAGCGGGTAACTCAGTGCTATAGATCATCAAGCCACCAAAGATAGTCAATCCCATTACTGCCAATAGTAAAATCCAGTCTAGCTGTCGCCAGGAATAAGACCAATTGAATACTTGCTGCCCTAAATATCTGAGCTTCACTTGAGATGGGGGCTGATTTCTAGATTGAGGGCGAGATTTAATCACTGAATTACTAAAAATAAAATGGGAAATTTGATCACTTGCTATCTTAATTCACCAAAAAGGGAATACTGAATATGTAGAAATGTTTAATTCAATATCTGCCTCATGAAGAAAATATTACTCCCGATTTTAGCGACTATTTTGAGTTTGGCAAGATGGTCTGATAGTTTCCCAGTCTGTGGGAGTATTACAATTAAAAAAACAAGTGCGATCGCTTACTGACAATTCTTGCACAGGATACTCTGCCAACCAAGATTGAAAAGATGTTCCACCCTGCTGAAGATAAGCTTCAATCAAGGGTAGACAATCTCGACGATAAAAACCACATAAAGGCTCCCAACCTTTTGGAGAACGTGATAGCAAAGCAATTTCTCTCGGCAGCACCGTCGCCAAATCTTCAGACCATTGTTGAACTTGAGATGAAGATAATCGAGGTAAATCACAAGCAAGTAATAATACCCACTTGGTCTGCACTAACCGTAATCCTTGAGCAAAGCCAATTAAAGGTGTATTAGATCTAGCATTTAAAACCAGCTGTTCTTTAACTAATTGACAGTCTGGGAACAAAATCCCCTGATATCTTTCTATCCAAGGAGTAACCACATAAACTTGAGTTGCACACTCTCTAGCAACTAGACAAATTCGAGACAGTAACGTATCCTCACCGATAGTTAAGAGAGCTTTATCTTGTCCCATGCGAGAACTTTCTCCCCCAGCTAAAATAATTGCCGTAATCTCATCTTTAATTGATTTTGTCATTTAACTCATAACCTCAATCACTAGGATCATGAATCATCAAGATTCTCACCCACTACAGACAGAGCGACATTTAAAACTCTGGATTTATTTCTTACCCATTGTCGGCATTTTGCCTGCTATCAAGACTTTATACCACACCCAAAAAGACCACCAAGTTGATTCTCAACAGCAAAAAGCCAGTCGTCTTGCTATTTCTCTAATTTTAGTCTGGTTAAGTTCTTATTCTCTCTTCTCTTTAGGGGCAGCGAATACTGAGGGGATTATGTCTTTTCGTTTGCTGTATACCAATGCCCTACTAACTACAGGCTATTTTGTAGCTTGTACGTACTTGATGTTGCGTTTAGGTAACAAAAGTCTACCTTAAGCAGATTACATCAATAAATTTCCCAAGCTAAAATAGCGCAATAATATCTGGAAAGAATTGCCAGTTGCTTAAACTGTCGTTACTCTGGGGGAAAAGCTAAAATCAGAATGTATTTCGGAGGTGATAGTTACTAAAATAGGCTTTTAATTGAGGTTTTGGAATTAACAATATTTTAATGGCAATTTTTACTCTCAGTATTTTTACTAGCCAATAACTGTTAATATTAATCGAATTATATTTGTATATATATCATTTTTTTATCTTTTTCTTTAGTGTGAGGATGTTCAGTGTCATTTAGAAAAGCTTATCAACCAACCCCTTCGGGAAGACAACCCACGGCTCGGATTAACTCAATTAATTACCACTCTAATAGTCAGAAAAGAAAATTGAACAAAGGTAGAGCGATTTTAGTTGGATTGGGTTTAGCTGGTGTTTCTCTCGTTTCAGCAGCAGTAGGAGCATTTCTGGCTGTAGCCTTGTCTACTGCCTCTCCGTTACAACAAATACAATTAAGTAACAAAGAACAAAAAGTTTTTAGTCAAGAAGAAACTGTAACTGCTAAAAATCTGAACTTGCCAAAATTATCTCGTCCTGTCAATATTTTGGTTTTGGGTATCAAAGTAATTAGCTCTGATCTCGACGGCAGAGGTATTAAATACGATAAACAAGATGTCGGCTATCTTCATTTAGTCAACTCTTTTGATGGTCTGAGTGACAGTATGTTGCTCTTGAGATTTGATCCTCAACAGGAAAAACTCTTTGTACTTTCTATTCCCAGAGACACTCGTATTTTTCTGAAAGGACATGGAATTAGCAAAATTAATCATGCTAATCAATATGGTGGACCAGCCTTTGCTGCTGCTGCTGCTAGCGACTTATTGGGGGGAGTAAATATAGATCGTTATGTACGAGTTAATGTTCAAGGGGTAGAAAAACTTATAGATGCTTTGGGTGGTGTTAAGGTTAATGTCCCCAAAGATATGAAGTATAACGATTTTAGCCAACATCTTTATATTGATTTAAAAAAAGGTGTGCAGCATTTAGATGGTGATAAAGCCATGCAATTCCTGCGCTTTCGTTATGATGACTATGGTGATATTTCTCGGGTACAACGACAGCAAATGCTAATGCGTTCGGCAGTAGAACAAACTCTTAAGCCTGCAACTGTAGTTAAAATTCCCAAAATTCTTTCAGTAATTCAATCTCACCTAGACACCAATTTAACTGTCAGAGAGTTAATGGCTCTGTCTAATTTCGCTTCCCAAACTAAAAGATCTAACGTCCAAATGATGATGTTACCAGGAGATTTTAACAATGGTAACGAAACTGTAAGCTATTGGTTACCAAATGAGGAAGCAATTCAACGTTTGATGACTAAACATTTTAATCTGCCAGCCAATAACGATTATGATGACATCGCTGATAATCAGTATGCTTCGTTGAATAATAACTCTGCACTCCTCAATCCGCGTCTAAAAATTTCAGTTCAAGACAGTACAGGCAATCAACAAGTATTACAGTCAGCATTAGATACCTTAAGAGAAGCAGGCTATAATCGAGTATCCGCTAGTACAAATTGGCAAGATCCTTTAGCAACTACAAAAATAATTGCCCAGTCGGGAGATGACGAAGCTGCTGAAGAAGTGCGTTCAATTTTGGGCGTAGGTGAAGTAATTGTAGAAAGTACAGGCGTTTTGCAATCTGATGTTACTGTTGAGATTGGTCGTGATTGGGAACAGCGTTGGAAACAAACCTTAAAATCCGATTTAACACCAAAATTAGAAAACAATTTTGATAACTAAAGTAGCTGACAAAAATTAAACTATTGGGCGGTAAAAATTTTTCTCCAATTGACCCTTCTGACCCCATGTATAATTTTGGGACACATAAAGGTCAATCTAGCAATCGCCCTTTTTATCCTGATAGAGCGGGCTTACCAAGATCATCGAAACCATTATCTTCTGATAAAATTAAGATTATAAAAATAGGCTTGGATAAGGTAACAAGACACATGAACTCTTTTGACCCTGATCCACAAAATCAAAAACAAATACAAAGATTTGTAGATATTTTATCTAAAAAAATAGAGCCAACTAAAAGAGATTTGGATACCTTTGCTCACGAGTTAAGAGAAAGCTTTAGATATAAAAGAATAAAATATCGAAATGGTGATAATCCTAATTTAGACTATGAATTTTGGAATGATAATCATACATCTACACTAGAACATTACAACCTTGCTGATGATGATCTGTATGATTTATCCACTTATGAGGAATAAAAATATGAAAAATGAAATAAATTATCTTGAACAAAAAGCCACTCTCAAAATCTTAGAAATTATTGCTAACCACAATTGCGAATATACTTGGTACAATGTTGAACTTAGGATGAATAGATTAAAAGGATATCCTAAATCTCCTCCTACATATTACATAATCCAAGAATTAATCAAGCTCGAATTGATCAAAGAATTACCACCTCAAGAAGATAGCAAGCATTGTAGGTATGAAATTACTCAGATTGGTTTAAACTTCTTAGAAGCAAGGAAAAATAAAGCTAATCAAGCTAATATAGCGTGTGAAAATCTACATTTACCAAATTAAATGATGAGTGTTAACGAAGTTTACCCAAAGGGTAGTCGCACAGGCTATCTAAGATAAATCTCAACTGTTCGCGATCGCTTTTATTATTTATCTAAGTTCGTTTCAATTGTTGTATATATTTGGTCATAATCAATTAAATTAAAATTAATCGTTCTACCAAACCTACTAAGTCTCTTAATATTTAGATTTGAAATCTCGCGCAAAGACAAGGACACGCATTTTGAAGCTTCTTCAAAATCGCGAGATGTCCGCGCAAAGACGCAAAGGGTCAAATTTAATTTAGTGCATTTTCGTAGAGAGTTGGTATAAGTTCTATACCATTAAGGATTTAAATCACACGTTTCATCCTCTGAATAGGATTAACTGGAAAGAAATAATAATGTTAAATAAATGTCAAACGATTCTGAACGTAATTCAGCATTTAATGCTGCTGCTAGTTCTAAGGTACATCATGCTCAATTAGATGATATTACTCGGTTCACTCCCGAAAAAATAAATCATTTACGTAGAGGTGGGTTACGTCAAGGCGTAGGTCGTACTTCGGCGGAAATGCAACAAATGATGGATAAAATTCCGCCGTCTCAAAGAGCAGGTATTGATGGACAATCTGCGGCTAAGAATGTCAAAGAATATTTATCAGATAAAGATGCCAGCCACATAATATCTCACAATCGTGGAGGTTCGGGTCAATCAGACAATATTAAATGGGAGAACAAATCAATTAATCGCGCTCGTGGCGATCGCAATATGACTCGTCAAGAGCAAAGAAGTTTAGATGTTACAGCACAATTGGAAAATTTGACTGGAGCGATTCAAGCAGGTTTTCGTGCAGCACCGAAAGGCGCGGTAATAGGTGCGATTACAACTGCTCCTTTTTCGATGCTCAGAAACGGACTTTGCGTTGTCAGAGGAGAAATTTCTGCTCAAGATGCTGCCAAGGAAACGGTTAAAGAAACAGTAATGGGTGCTGGTGTTGGTGCTGCGACGGCTTTTACTGTTACTTCTATAGCAACGGCTTGTCCTCCCATCGCTATAGCTCTAGCTGCAATTTCCCCTGCTTTATGGGTTGCTGGAGGTGCTGGTTTAACTTACGAGTTTTTTAAAATTCTAGACGATCATAAGCAGCAAGTTAGGGCTTATTACGAGTCGATGACTGAGCAAGAATTGTTATATCTCCGTCAAGTGGAAGCTGAATTAATCTATGAACATCAAAAAACTATGTCGGTTTTAGATGCACAACAGCAATTGACAGAAGCAATTGTTAATCGTCCTCGTGAGTCTGGCGTACAAGGTGCTTTGCAGCGATATATGGAATCTCGGCAGATTTATCACTCTCTTCAAAACGCATCAACTCAATCTGAATCTCTGAAAGCTTCTCAGCAAAATCTTTTACCACCAATTAACGAATAAATTATAAATTATAGGAGTTACTTTTATGTTACCTCTAATCATGGCAGCGTGCGGTGCTGCTGGTGCAGTTATCGGCGTATTGACAACTCAGGCAGCTAACGAAAAGGATAAACAGGCTGTAAAACGATATGAAAAAGTTAACGCTGAATTAATTAACAGCCGAGATAAACTACAAAAGCAATATTATGAACTTTCTGACAGAAGTAAAAAGCAGATTAACGATCTAAATCTCAAACTAGCTGAGTCGGAGATGGAAAAAGATTTAGTTTATTTAGCTCTTAGTTTATATCACGAACTGATGGCTTTGAGAGAAGACATTGATATCAATCCTTCTTTTGAAGTTTTAGTGGAATTTCACAAAGCGATCGCTCTTACTAACTATGTTTTAAAACAGCTTGATAAACGTTTAGTTCCAGTTACTCAAGATTATTTCAGCCGTACTCTGACTCGTATTGACGAAAGAGATAATCTTAGTAAAGAGCAACTATTTAATTTTATGGCTATGTTAATGAATCCTCAGCAGGATACTATAATTTCTTTTCTGGGTGAAGTTGAAAACGAAATGTCTGCTCAACAAGTTATAGAAGCAAAAGAACAAGACAGAGAAAGAGTCATTACTATTGAACCTGAAGAAGAATCTTATATTCTCGACGAATACAAAGTAGACGAATCAAAAGAGATTATTCAGTTGTTTAAGCAAGTACCTGGCATGACAAGTGCGCACCATAGAGATTTTTCTAGTTCAGAACTTTTTATTACTTGTAAAAGTGGAGTGAGTGTTAGAACCTGGAGAAATCCTGTAAATGTTCTCCACGTATTTGTTGCTGATAAGTCTGGTGATCTTATTTTTGGTGGATATGTGGGCTGGATTCATACTGATGGCTTACTTGCTTGCTTAAGGGAAATTAGAAGACATCTTAAGCGCAATAAATTATTAGTTAACAAATAACCTGTCTTGTTAACCTGGATTTTTTAAATTCTTTTGTTGGTCGTTAATGTGGTAGTTCACGTCTGAGATTGAGTGTTGAAGAGAAATTGATTGACTTCTGTTAAGTAATCTTCCAAATCTAGTCCATGAGATGCAGCCAATTTTTTCAAAACATCTAAGGTTGGCTGTTGTCCTTCGTTTTCAATTCTTCTGAGGTGTCTATCTGAGATACCTTCAATGTCACTTTGATTTAATTGGTGGGCTTTTCTCACAAAAGCGATCGCCTTACCAAAGGATTTACCATATTCTAATTTTTCAACTAAAAGCTGTTCTTTAAATTTAGGATCGACGGCAGCTTTAATCTCTTCTAGATCGACATGAAGATCGGCACATTCCCAATAAAGGTAACTACCATCCTCGTCAAGTTGAAAATTACCTTTCTCCGACTGGGGAACTAGATCTAAACAAGGGAGGCAACTAAAAGGTATTTCCCAAGTTTTTAAGTCACACCCCATAACAAACAATGCGTTTTCCGAAGCAGAAGCGATCGCCATTAACTCTTCTTCTGCTTCCCATTCCCAAGCAGATTTAATTCTTTGGGCTGCTTGAAAGTCAAAACCATAGTATGTCTCTACGGGTTGGTTGGTTCTTTTGATCTGGAGAATTACGGAGTCTTCTAAATAAATCAAATCTAGTTCGGACTTAGTGTGGTTGTTTTGAATAGTCTCGCTTCTTAAACGACTGAGGTTTAGGAATGAAGTAGCAAAATTCGCTTGCTTATTGGCAGAATGCATAAAGTCTATTTGTTGTGAGATTTTATTAGATTTAATAAAAGTGCAAAGCTAAATCTGTTTGGAGTGAACCTAAAGCAAAAAAAGAAATAAATATGAATTTTCAGGCGATCGCTGGTCGTAATCAATAAGATTAACAGACTATATAGTAAAATTACAGGCTAATATAGCTTGTGAAAATCTACCTTTATCAGATTAAATAATGAGCGTTCACGAAGTATACCCACAGGGTAATTGCTCTGTCCCCAAACGCTTTCCTAATCAAAGATGGCAGATTGCTACACCTCAGCCTCAAAGAGCTTTAGAATTGAGTCGGGCTACTGGTTTATTACCATTAGTGGCACAAGTAATTATTAATCGAGATATTGCTACTGTAGATGCAGCCCAGGTTTACATTGAACCAGAATCTCAACATCTGCCTTCTCCCTTATCTGAATTTCAGGATTTAGGAGTTAGTGTCGAGTTAATTAAACAGGCGATCGCCGAAGGAGAACAAATTGCTATCTGTGGGGATTATGATGCGGATGGAATGACCAGTACTGCCTTGTTATTAAGGGCTTTAAAGCATTTAGGGGCAGAGGTAGATTACGCAATTCCCAGTCGGATGAAGGATGGTTATGGCATTAATCAACGGATTGTCGAAGAATTTGCTACTGGTGGGGTAGGTTTAATTCTCACGGTCGATAACGGCATTTCTGCTTATGAGCCGATCGCCAGAGCAATAGAATTGGGTTTAAGTGTTATTATCACCGACCATCATGACTTACCAGATAGATTACCTCCAGCGGATGCGATCCTCAATCCCAAGTTATTGCCTGATAGCTCTCCCTATAAAGGGTTAGCAGGAGTTGGGGTAGCCTATATTCTGGCGATCGCGACAGCCCAAAGTTTAGGTAAATTAAAGGGTTTAACTAATCAGATTTTAGAATTGTTTACCCTGGGGACGATCGCCGATCTAGCTCCTTTGGTGGGGGTAAATCGTCGTTGGCTCAAGCGGGGTTTAAGAGCTTTACCTAATTCGGAATTATTAGGTATTCAAGCTTTAATGCAGGTAGCAGGAGTTGATGAGGCACAGAAACAATTAAAACCCGATGATATTGGGTTTCGCTTAGGGCCTAGAATTAACGCAGTAGGACGTATCGGCGATCCACAAATGGTAATTGAGCTATTGACTACTGATGAGCCTGGGTTAGCTTTAGAAAGGGCAATGCAGTGCGAACAAATTAATCAAAAACGTCGGCAGCTATGCGAACAAATTGAAAAAGAAGCGATCGCTCTCGTAGAATCTACTCCTATTCCCTGGCAGCGTGATCGGGTTTTGGTAGTAGTAGCAGCAGGATGGCATCATGGAGTTATTGGGATTGTAGCATCTCGTCTAGTGGAGCGTTATGGTGTACCAGTTTTTATTGGTACTTATGAAGATGAACATGAGCAATCAGAATCGTCTGCATCTCCAACTAGTCTAATGATTCGAGGCTCGGCTAGAAGTATCGATGAATTCAATGTCTTTGATGCCCTTAATTATTGCAGTGATTTATTAGCAAAATTTGGTGGACATCGAGCAGCAGGGGGTTTTAGTTTTCCTGCTAGTAATTTGGAACAAGTTAAACAAAGATTGAGCGAGTTTGCCCATAAATGTTTAAAGGTAGAACATCTCAAGCCGTTGGTGAAAATAGATGCTCAAGCCAGCTTAGAACAAATCAATCATCAGTTATACGAACAGCTAGAAGGTTTACAACCCTGGGGAATTGGGAATAGTCCCCCTGTATTTTGGACACCTAATGTAAGAGTCATTGAGCAAAAAGCGATCGGGAAAAGCCGTAGCCATTTAAAGTTAACTTTACAAGACGCTAATTCAGACTTCCAAATCAAGGCACTAGCTTGGCGATGGGGAGAATACTGTCCTTTACCAGAATATCTCGATATTGCTTATCAATTAAAAGAGAATCATTGGCAGGGACACACGAGTATTGAACTAGAACTTGTGGGAGTTAAATTGCCCCAAGCTACACCCAGTAATCAGATTACCCAACTAAATCAGCGAATTAATACCGATAATATCCAAAAAGCAGTATTTACCCATAATGGTAGGATCTATGTATGCAGTAAATCTTGCCAAGAACTAAGGATTAGAAACGATCGCGGTGATGTTTTAGCTGTTCATCAGGGCGATCGCCAGGGACTAATTGGTAAAAGTAGAAATGAAGCTAAATCTGTCAATGTTACTCAACCTCCCTATTTTCAATTAATCAAAGCTGCTTTACAAGCAATTGCCCAAGACAATACATAGTCATTATTGAGTACTAACTAAATGTTCTTCTAAAAACTTGGTAGTTTCTTCCCAAGCTTCTTCGGCTGCTTCTGGCATATAATTTTGACCTGAAGGATTAGCAAAAGCGTGTCCTGCATTGTCATAAATATAAAATTCTGCTTCTTTTCCCAGTTTCTCTAGAGTTGATTGGAATTTCTCGACAGTTTTGACAGGAATTGTATCATCTGCTGCGCCAAAGATACCTAAAATAGGCATTTTTAAAGTGCTTAACTGTTTGGGAGTGGCTGATCCTACTTCTCCACCATAATAAATTACTGCTGCATCTAGCTCTTGGGGAAATAGTAATGCTGTCTTGAGTGACCAACTACCACCAAAACACCAGCCAATAGTTCCTACTTTAGGAGCTTTTTTTTCTGTGGTTAAATATTTATAGGCTTTGGTAATATTAGCTTCCGTACCCAAAGGATTACCCGTTACTTGCAATACTAATTGAGTTGCTTTTTGGGGCGTTTGGGCTGTCTGACCATTATATAAATCTACCGCTAGTACTTGATATCCTTCTCCTGCTAACCGCCTAGTCATAGCTTTAATGTTGTCATTGAGTCCCCACCACTCATGAATAGCGATAATTCCTGGTAAGGGTTCGGTTGTACCTTCAGGATATGCGTAATAGCCTTTGATGGCTTGTCCATCTATAGTCACATATTCTACCGATTCAGTGGTAACAGGTACTTCAGGCTCAACCATAGCGATCGCGGTTGGACTAGGATAGTCATGGCTATGGGCTGCCAACAGCATTCTTTCTGGCTTAATCAAAGTTAGTTCTAAGCTAAAAAGCAAAGCAACCAAAAAAATGCCAGTCAGAAATAACTGCTGTGAATTAATTCTGTTCATGTTTTTTTGCCGTCAACAAACATAGATATTTTAGTTAGTTTTCCTAATTTAAGGAAAAAATCTTGTTAGAGGCAAAAAATTCAGCTATCTTTAAACATAAAGTTAACTTTGACGCTGACTCTTTTAGGAGATGATGATTTTTAATCTTGCCCAACGCTGTTATTAAAAAGAACCTGTAGCGCGGTAATTTTCTTTATTTCATTGGGTTAATTCTAGTTTCCTGTAATTGATTAATTGTTGTTGGCAGTGGCTGTGCATTGCTGCTAAATGGGGAGTAGGAGGCAATCATAATTATAGGTAGAGTCAAGGTAACTACCGCAACTCCTGTTCCTAAAATTCCTGCCCACCTATGACCAGGAGAGTCTTCGGCTTTTCCTGGGCGTTGGCTAACTTCCATATATGAATACGATAAGTTCAACCTTATCTTGATAAACAGTTTAAAAAGTAGCAGTAGATAATAAAGATTAGTCCTTATTCTACTAAATACTTGATTCCATTATTCTAACCGCAAATTTAAATTTAATTGGTATCTTTCATAACTTAGGTTATAAAATTTTAATTAAGATTTTTAGGAGTTAAACTTAGTGACAGCCCAGAAACCCAGTCTATTCAACCATTCTTCTGTGCTGAGTCGTGAACTGATTGCTGGTTTAGATATCTGTTCAGGAGGACGATATCTAGACGCGACGGTTGGTGCTGGCGGACATAGTGAATTGATTTTAAACCAAGGAAAAAATATTAAGCTAGTAGCAATAGATCGGGACAAAACAGCGATCGCTGCTGTCCAAACTAGATTAAGGGACTATTATCCTCAGCAATTAGAATTTTGGCAGGGTAATTTTGCTGATTATCAACCAGGAAATTATTTATTTGACGGAATTATTGCCGATCTAGGAGTTAGCTCGCCCCAATTAGATATTGCCGAACGAGGTTTTAGTTTTCGCCATGCTGCTCCTCTAGATATGCGAATGGATCGCTCTGGAGGTATTACCGCAGCCGAAATTGTTAACCATTGGCAGGAAGTATCTCTAGCTAATTTAATTTATGAATACGGAGAAGAAAGATTTTCTCGTCGTATTGCCAAAAAAATTGTGCAGCAACGTCCTTTTCAAACCACTACCGAGCTAGCGGAAGCGATCGCTACTCTTGTCCCAGGCAAATATCGTCATGGCAGAATTCATCCTGCGACTCGGACATTTCAAGCTTTACGCATCGAAGTTAATCAGGAATTAAAGTCTTTAGAAAAATTTATTGCTCAAGCTCCAACTTGGCTTAAACCAGGAGGTAAGATTGGTATTATTAGTTTTCATAGCCTAGAAGATCGTATTGTTAAACACCATTTTCGTAACAGCGAATTATTAACAGTAATCACTAAAAAGCCCATCATTGCTCAAGCAGACGAACAAAGAGAAAATCCGCGCTCGCGATCGGCTAAATTAAGATTTGCTCAAAGACAAGATGATTAAACCAAAACTTTGCTGCTTCAGTTATCTTCCGCCACAGGCTCAATACAAAGAGCATTAGCTTCTGGTTTAGATAAGATAATAATTTTTTCTTGTAGCATAATTTGTACAGTGCCTTGCTCTAAAGCCAAATTAAGCAAGACAAAGGGAGTACCTGGTATTAATCCTTTAGATACTAGTTTGCCGATATAACCGCCATAAACTCGACTATAGCCAACTACAACCCCTACTGAACCTAAAGATAATTCGTAAATACTAATTGTTATTTCCATTATCTTGTTTGACTAAACCGAAGTTACGATAATTTTTTGGGCAATTGTTGCACCAATGCCAATTAACTTGCCGTTGTAGCTCACTACTACTGAACCATTCTTGGTTTTGCTAATCAATTGCACTATTTTTCCTGGCTTGAGTTTTAATCTGCTTAACTGGCGAGTGATCTGTTTGAGGGTATGAATTTGAGTAATCAATAAAAAACTCCCTGTACCGCTAGTATTCAAACACTGAGTATTAGGAGCATCATGCAATTGCTCTAAGGAATCTGTCTGGACTTGAGCAGAAGAATTACCAATAAAAATAAATTCTTGAAATTCTCGAAGTCTTGGTAGTTTTGACGACTTGAGATTTATTGTCTGAGTCATAAGCAGTCAATTTTATTGATAGTAATTTTTATTTAGCTGTCTTTTTATATAGATATAGCGTGATTAGGGCTTGTTGACAATCTTTTTTAAGTAGATTTAATTATTTGGCGTTGCAGAGGAGCATAGGAGTCAATCAACAATCAACAATTAACCATAAAATGTTACACTGTAGTTAAATAATAAAAGTCAAGAACTCATCAATAATATTTAACAAATACAACCGAGTCTTCAAAGATTTACAAACAAAGATTTTGCAATATAAACGTAAATAAATAACTATTACTAATAGCTGAATAAATCTCCATGTTTCAGTCATGATTAGATAATCAAGGGAAATTCTATCTACTTCCCTATGGATATAACAATAGGAGTTAAAACTATGATTTTAGTTAGAATAGTCCAAAATATTATTCAATACATAACAGAAGGATTCATAGAAATCTTTAGTCCTGATCATGATTCTTATCCCGCAGTAGGAGTACAGCCTTTTAGTGGCACTATTAGTAGTGATTATTCTCGCTTTGACTGGTAGGTAGCGCAGTAAATAACTATTAAAATTATGTTGTTGAGCATCATTAATTATTAGTTATTAGTCGTTTACTACGAATTATTTAGCATTACTACACTAAGATACCCTGACCTAGATAAGTTAGGGTATTGCTCTATTGCTGAGATAAATTATTGATTCATCTTTCTTTTGATCTGTTCCAATTCTTCATCTACTTCCCATTTTTGAAATTCTGCTTCTAGAGGATCAGCGCTACGACTGTATTGAGATGAATTAGCACCACGATCCCAACCCACAGTATCACTTCTATAACCATTGGCAGTGCGAGTAGTGTTTGCTTGGGTTGATTGAGTTTTAATTTCTTGATGTTTTTGTTGCACTTGTTGGAGTAGTTCTTGAGCTTTGACTAGCCGCTGTTTGACTCCCTCCATTTGCCCCCAAACTTGATTTCCCTGTCTGAGCAATTCCGCTTCTCTTTCTCTTGCAGCATTAGCTAAATCGGCTCTTTTAGCTGCTTCAGCTTTGCTAATTCTACTGTGCCAAGTTTGAATATTATTAGCAATTTCTAATATTTGAGCTTGAAGGTTTTTTTCTTCTAGCTGTAATTTGGCAATTAATTTTTTTGTATCTTGTTCCTGTTCTCGTAACTGTTCTTCAATTGCCTGTAATTCTAGATGAGGATTATTACGTAAAAATTCGTCAAGTCGCTCTTCTAAAAACTGGTTGATATCATCAAATAAACTCATGTTATTGTTATAAGTTGTTATCCACTTAAATTACTAGTTGAGAAAGAAGTCAGAAGTACCACAAGGGTATAACATCAGAAGTCAGAAGTCAGAACTCAGGATCAGGGATTGCAATTTCATTTCCTAACAGGATGATCTGCAATTTAGATGCGCCTTCGCTTATAAATTTTTTTTAATATCAAAACCGCTATATTTTAGTTTTATAGTTATTTATTATTATAACGATGTAATTAGATAAATTTAACTACGCATACCCTACATAGTCATTTACAATTTGGTTGCCAACGATCGCGATTTAAATCAATTTTGCCATTATTTTTAAATTCAATTCCCTCTTCTTCTAATAAAATCTTTTGTAAATAATCTCCACCACGACGCTGAAACGAGTAAGAAATCTCGCCTTGAGCATTAACAACTCGATACCAAGGAATATCATCATCTAAGTTTACACGAAACAGAGCATATCCCACTAACCGAGCTTTGCCATACAATCCAGCTAAATCGGCAATTTGTCCATAGGTTGCTACTTTTCCTGGGGGAATTTGCTTAACAACTGCATAAATGCGATCATATTGGGACATTAAAATCACCTTGAATCAGTCATCAGAGTAGCAAGTAATGAGTAACGGGTAACAGAAAAAAAGGAGTCAATCAACAATTAACAATCAACAATTAACCATGATCAGTAATCAGTAATCAGTAATCAGTAATTAATATTATTACTAAGTAAAATCCAATTTTCTAAGCTTAAATCTTCGGCACGACATTGAGGATTTAGATTTAATTTTTTTAGCACTTGAGTTAAATCATCTAGATCAATTACACTTTTCAAATTATTCCGTAACATTTTACGCCGACTGGCAAAACCTAATTTAATTAATGTCTCTAACTGTCGAGGATTATCAGCAGGATTATCGATTAATCTGGGACGTAATCTTATTACTACAGAGTCAACTTTTGGTGGGGGATAAAAGGCTTGAGCAGGAACATCATAAATTAATTCACAACTAGCTAAATATTGCACCCGAATTGATAATGCACCAAAGGCTTTACTACCTGGAACAGCGACTAAACGTTCCCCTACTTCTTTTTGAACTAATAACACTATTGATTCATATTGTTGAGGTGTAGGATTAGCAATTTTACCTAATAACTTTTCAATAATTGGAGCAGTAATATTATAGGGAATATTAGCAACTACTTTATTGGGGTTTTGAAACTTAGGGAAATTTTGGAGTAACTCTGCTAAATTCAGTTCTAGAAAATCACCTTGAGCTAGCAAAAAATTATCGCGATCGCCGAAATCTTTAACTATTTTTTTACATAAGTCGCGATCAATTTCTACTGATACTAAAGCAGAAACCTTAGATAACAATCTAGTAGTTAAAATCCCTGTACCTGTACCAATTTCTAAAATGCGATCGCTTGAGTTTAATTCGGCAGCAGCAATAATTTCATCTAAACTTTTCTCATCACGTAACCAATGTTGACCAAACTGTTTGCGAGGGCGAAAACTAAGACCTTTTTTGTTTTTTTTATTGGCTGTCATTGAGTGCATGAAATGCCTGGAAGTTTATATTTATCTTTATCTATCATTAAACAATAATAAAACTATTTTGAGTGGTTAACACTCGAAACAAGTCGAAGCTATGAATATATTTATTTATTATGAATATTACTTCAAACCCAATTTTTTCCTTAATTCTGTTGCTCCCATAAATAATAATGGTGTAACAACTAAACCTGTAAGAATAAAATGTAGGGCAAAATGAAAATAAAAATACCAAAGAATTAAAACTCCATAGGTAGAGTCCATGTGGTCGATAAAATAAAAGATTTTGCTACTTTCATCTCCAGGAGGGATATCTAAACGACGTTTAATAAAAGAATTAGGTAATTCAGATAAATTAAAAATCAAACCAACTAATAAACCGAATTCTATTAAATTAAAATTAGAAAATAAAATTGCTCTTTCTGGAAAAGAAAAAAGATAAATTTCAATCAAATGTAGTAAATAAACACTAATTAACATAGCTAAAGGAAGACTAACTAATCCTCGCCATTTTTTATTTGCGCCGAACCATGCAGTTTGAATCGGCACATTTAGAAGCTGAAAAATACTTGTTTTCCATAAAAAAGCTTCAATAATACCTGCAATAAATAGCCCAACTGCTAGCCAGAGTAAATTTAAAGTATCTGGGATAAAAAACTGCATCAAATCAGCCATAATCAGAAATAGATGTACAAGTAATAGTTATTTACAATCAAAAATCAAGCTAATCCGTAAAAAACTGTCCTGCTAAATCGGTAATATCAGTATCGGGTATTTCTGACTGTTGCCATTGGGCGACGGTGCTTAAACTACCATCAAGAAACATACTTTGACAGGCGCGACGCTGGATTTTACCGCTAGAGGTTTTGGGGATACTACCAGTTTTAAGCAGGGCAACGGCAAAGACATTTGCCAAGTTTTGCTCGCCCACAGCCAGACGAATTGCCCCAATAACTTCTTCAGCATTCAGATTACGTAAGTCTGAACGGTTAATTTCGTGAGCAATAACTAATTGTTCTTCCCCGTTAATTTCAATACTAAAAGCAGCACCATGATTAAGACGCAAGGCAGGATGACAAGTTTCTACTGTTTCTTCAATGTGTTGGGGGTAGTGATTACGTCCCCAGAGGATCATCATGTCTTTGATTCGTCCTGTGATATATAGTTCGCCGTCTTTAATAAAGCCTAAATCCCCTGTACGCAGATAGGTTTTATTGGGATTATCCACCAGGGTAGCTTGGAAAGTGTTTTGTGTTTGTTCTTGCCGTTGCCAATAACCAATACCGATACCTTTACCTGCTGCCCAAATTTCACCTACTCTATCACTGGCACATTCAATCTTAGTTTCTGGATCGACAATTATAATCTCGTCTCCTAACCATGTACGACCGCAGCTAACTACTGCTTTGGAGTTAGGATGATCTGGTGCGATCGCCACCACCTTATCTTCAGTTAAAGCGATTTGATCTAAATGAGAGATAGTGGGATAATTCTGGGCATTCCCTCCCGTAATAAATAACGTTGCCTCAGCCATACCATAACAGGGATAAAAGGCTTCTTTTTTAAATCCACAGGGTTCATATAGTTCGGCAAATTTTGCCAGGGTTTCTGCCCGTACAGGTTCAGCACCAGAAAAAGCGACTGACCAATGGCTTAAATCTAGACTAGCTCTTTGTTCATCGGTGACTTTTTGACAGAGTAAATCGTAAGCGAAGTTGGGTCCTCCACTGGTAGTAATTTTGTATTTAGATATTGCCTGTAGCCAGAGAAAAGGTTTTTGTGCCAAAGCAATGGGGGACATTAACACCGCAGGTAATCCTGTATAGAGAGGCTGCATTACACCACCAATTAGCCCCATATCATGAAACATTGGTAACCACATCAAAATTCTAGTTTCAGGATGATGTCCAAAAGACTGATAAATTACCTCGGAATTATGCAAAATGTTGCCATGAGTGATCATCACTCCTTTAGGCTGTCCTGTTGAACCAGAAGTATATTGCAAATAGGCTAAAGTATCACTGGTAATTTGAGGTTTCTGCCACTGAGAGGCTAAATCTAAATCTACTTGATCGCTGGCGATCCAAGGTAGAGCTTTCAGTTTTAATGCCAGACTGGGATTAGTAATTAATAGTCCTTTCACCCTGTCAGCAAATTCCTGGGTGGTTAGGGCGATCGCAGCTTGGCAATCAACAATGCGATCTTGATATTGAGTCAGCGATTTGATATGTTGTCGAGGATAATCGGTAACAGCAATAACTCCAGCATAAAGACAACCCAAAAAACCAGCGATAAATTCTAAACCAGCAGTGTAGGGATACACTAATAAAGCGCGATCGCCTGGCTTAACTTTGGTCAATAATTGTACCGCGATCGCCCGTGCCTGAAGATCTAATTCTTGGTAGGTACAGCTACCTGATTCATTTTCGCCATCGGCTAGAAAAGTATAAGCAATTTGATGGGGTTGGTGTACCGATTTATCAAGTAGAACATCTACTATGGTGGAATTGATTACCATTCGTTTACCATTCTTTAAACAATGACTGTAAGATTTCCCTATAATGTAGTCCAATAATGGAGGAAGGTTAAATCGTGGGGAGCATAAAAATTGCAATAGTAGGTATGGGGAACTGTGCCAGTTCACTCATCCAAGGAATTAAATATTATAAGGGCAAACAGGCATCAGACGCTATAGGCTTGATGCATTGGGATCTCGGAGGCTATAAACCCTACGATCTTCAAGTAGTTGCTGCTTTTGATATTGACCAACGTAAGGTAGGAAAAGATGTTGCCGAGGCAATTTTTGCTCCTCCTAACTGTACAACTGTTTTTTGTGATCGTGTTCCCCCAACTGGGGTCACAGTCGAAATGGGAAACGTCCTAGACGGAGTTGCCCCTCACATGAACGGTGTTGATGAAAAATATACTTTTGTAGTAAGCGATCGCCCTGAGCAATCAAAAGCGGAAATTGTCAATAGTCTCAAACAATCAGGGGCAGAAGTTTTAATTAACTATTTACCCGTTGGTTCACAAGAAGCGGTTGAATTTTATGCCGAATGTGCCTTAGACGCGGGAGTGGCTTTTGTTAACTGTATTCCTGTCTTTATTGCCAGCCAGCCATTATGGGCAGATAAATTTAAACGTCATAATATTCCGATTATTGGTGACGATATCAAGTCTCAGTTTGGGGCTACTATTACCCATAGAACTTTAGTCGATCTGTGTAAAAAGCGCGGTGTCAAGGTTGAGCGAACTTATCAATTAAACACGGGCGGTAATACCGATTTTCGTAATATGCTTGATCGCTCCCGTCTCGATTCTAAGAAAGAATCCAAGACTGAGGCGGTACAAGGAGTAATTGCTAAACGTTTAGAAGACGAAGATATTCATGTAGGGCCAAGTGACTATGTACCTTGGCAGAAAGATAATAAAGTTGCTTTTATCCGTATTGAAGGTAAATTGTTTGGCGATGTGCCAATGAATTTAGAAATGAGACTTTCGGTAGAAGATTCTCCTAATTCCGCAGGGGTAGTAATTGATGCAGTTCGTTGCTGTAAATTAGCTTTAGATCGGGGTATTGGTGGTATTTTAACTGCTCCTTCTGCTTACTTTATGAAACACCCTCCCCAACAGTTTACAGATGAAGAAGCCTATCAGATGACTGAAGCGTTTATCAGTCAACAGTGACCAGTTACCAAAAAAATAGAAAGTAGGGATGCAAGGCTTGCGCCCTTAGACTAGCAAGTAGCTCCAAGATTTATTAGATCTTGGTGATTTTAGTCAATTACTAGTTCAAATCAAGAAGTTAGAATTACTTAATTAAGTAAATCTAGCTTCTTTTTTTGTTATTTGAAATGTAATTTAACTTTGATTGCTAATTACCGATAATAGCTGATGGTTAATTAAATTCTGTACCCTCTGTTATTCACTTATTACCCATTACCCATTACTTCCCTGATGACTGCTCACTACTCACTGCTGACTGTTAACTGTAAATATATGGATATAGTCGATTTTTTAAATGTATCAATTCACAATACTACTACTATTGAATTATTAGAAGATTTAAATCGTAATGGTGGGATAGTAGTAACTCCTAATGTCGATCATCTTGTTAAAATACAAAGCGATCGCGAATTATTAAAGGCTTATTATCATTCTAATTATCGAGTTTGTGACAGCAAAATATTGCAGTATATTTCCTTTTTTTTAGGCAATCCAATTAAAGAGAAAATCTCTGGTTCTGATCTATTTCCTGCTTTTTATGAATACAATAAATATAACGAAGATGTCAGAATATTTCTCTTAGGTGCTCAAGAAGGTGTGGCACAACAAGCATTAATTAATATCAATCAAAAAATAGGGCGCGAAATTATTGTGGCAGCCCATTCTCCTTCCTTTGGTTTTGAAAATAATGAGCGAGAATGTCAAGAAATTATTGAACGAATTAATTATTCTGATGCCACAGTTTTAGCTGTAGGAGTTGGCGCACCAAAACAAGAAAAGTGGATCGCTAAATATCGATCGCAATTACCGAAAATCAAAATATTTCTAGCAATTGGAGCAACTATTGACTTTGAAGCAGGCAATATCAAGCGATCGCCTAAAATCATGAGTGATCTGGGCTTAGAATGGCTATATCGCCTTACCTCTGAACCTGCTAGACTTTGGAAACGTTATCTAATCGATAGCCTGCCTTTATTTTGGTTAGTGGGCAAGCAAAAGCTAAATCAATATAAATTTCCGCCTTATCTACAGACAGAATATTTACCTTTAGGGGAAATTTTGCAACAGGCGGGCTTATTATCCCCTCAAAATATCAGACAAGCATTAAAAATTCAAGAGCAACAACGAAATTACCGTTTTGGAGAAATTCTCATTCAACAAGGATATCTACCTGCCGAAACCATTAACTTTTTTATCAATGATTTGCCCAGGCTAGTTCACTCTGAAGATAAGCTACGTCTGGGCGATTATTTAAACCATGCAGGCTTACTCCAAGGAGAACAAATTACCGAAATTTTGCAGCAGCAATCTTTAACCCGTCGTAAATTTGGCGAACTTATCACGCAAAACGGTTGGGTTTCTCCTAAAACTCTTAATTGGTTTGTTAATTTACAAAATGGTTAAATAATCTACTGATTACTGATAATTAAGCTTTAGAGAATATTCATAATGTTCTCGGTCGCGAAAATTTCAAAACCTAATGACTCAAACGCTTGAATAATTCGCTTCTTTGGCGCATCCACTGGGAACTTTGGCATCAGACAGCGATTCCTGCCTCAGCAATGAAAACTTCCACCGAAGGGGTATCTTCCAACATTTCTTTCCTGAAAATTTCAACGTAGCAGGCAATCGCTGACTTTACATCTGACAAGGCTTCTTCATAAGTGTCTCCTTGTCCAACAATCGCGCCTACAACACCAATTGGGTAAGCAACATATCCGTCTGAATGCTTCTCAATTACAATTTTGAACTGTTTCATTAATTTCTCAGT
Source organism: uncultured Pleurocapsa sp. (assembly GCA_964393695.1). Lineage (GTDB taxonomy): Bacteria > Cyanobacteriota > Cyanobacteriia > Cyanobacteriales > Xenococcaceae > Waterburya. Next base: position 8,865 of record CAYMWC010000004.1, on the reverse strand, counting down.
CTTGCTACTTGCTATTTTGGTAACTGGTAATTGCTCACTAACCCTGATTAGCTTTGGTATCTTGTACAGCGATCCAGAATAAAATACCTGTCAGAGGAATACTAGCAGCGAGAATTACACCTGTAACCATACTGCCTAATTCTGGATTACCAGAGGATAGTTCAAAGACCGAGCCGACTCCTGCGATCGCTGTTATACAGCACAAAATTAAACATACACCACTTTTAGGGGTCATTGAAACCATTTTTATATTCCTCTGAAATTTGTTGTTTTATATTTATTTATTTTTGGGTTACTTTTTCACTGGCTTAACTGCGCTGAGAGCAAAACCTTTTTTATGTAACTCTTCATTAAGAGCCAGATTATTTTCAACTCGATCTACAAACATTACACCATTTAGGTGATCCATTTCATGTTGAATAGCACGAGATAATAAACCAGTAGCTTTTAAGGCACTAGGTTTTCCCTGTTCGTTTTTATAAGTTACCTCAATTTCATCAGGGCGAGTTACCTCTAAATACACCCCAGGTATACTAAGACAGCCTTCCTCACTGTTACAAAGATTTTTACCAAATTTGGTAATTTTAGGATTAATTAAAACTAGAGGTGGTTTATCAGGCTGATCTAAATGAATGTCAATGACAATAAGCTGTTTGTGAATACCCACTTGAGGTGCTGCTAAACCAATACCATCAGCACTATACATAGTTTGTAGCATTTCTCTGATGATTCGACGAATCTCATCATCTACTTTAGCAACCCGTTTAGCTGGCTGACGTAAAACGCGATCGCCTAAATAATGAATATCTAAAGGTGGTTTGTTTAATTTTTTCTTTTCGACTGCGACAACAGTAGACATAAATTTGATAAAACTATCTAAAAATTCTTCTCAATTTATATCTTATCGTTAATCAAAAATTAAGTAGGCTAAGTCTCAACTACAATATTGACTATTAACTTAGTACAAAAAAAGCCCTGTTAAGCAACAGGACTAAAAAACTGAGAAAAAATAAACTAAAGTTACTTACATTTTTAACTTTAACGAACAGTCTCAGCCAAATGATCTACTCGAATAGGCTTAATTAAATACATTTTAACTAATTCTACGGCGTTAGAAACATAGTAGGGTAGCTTGCGTAATAACTTAACTGGTGCAGATGCTTGAGAGTTAGCAATTTCAGTTAGCTTCTCGTTGTTAACTATACAAGTTTCTAAACGCTGATAAAAATCAGGGTGTTCTACATCTAAAACAACGGGGAAGACTCTACCAGCAGTTTCATTAGTTTTCTCAATCACGTATTTATCATATTCTCTAGCATCTAAGCCCAAAGAAGCATAAAAACCAGAACGTTGAACATCATTGAGGTACATTGTCGCAAATACTGATAGCAAGAAGAAACGACTCCACAATCTTGCTTTCCAGTCGTTGAGAAACTGGGGTTGCGACTTCATTATTGCATCAAAAAAGTCTCCGTGGCGGTTTTCATCCTGACACCAATTCTCGAAGAAACGGAAAATAGGATAAATTTCGTTTTCGGGATGTTGTTCTAAGTGGCGGAAAATTGTGATGTAACGCCAGTAGCCAATCTTTTCAGAAAGATATGTGGCATAAAAGATAAATTTAGGCTTAAAGAAAGTATATTTGCGACTTTTAGTTAAAAATCCTAAATCTAAAGAAAGGTTGAAGTCCGATAAAGCTTTATTTAAAAACCCTGCATGACGTGCTTCATCCCGTGACATAAGGGTGAAAATTTCAGCCAGCACAGGACTTTTACCTTTTAAACGTCTTCCCAATTCTTTGTAAAGCAGAAAACCAGAAAACTCAGCCGTACAAGAACGTTCAAGAAATTCTATAAATAGTTTACGAGTTTCACCACTGATATTATCCCAAGATTTTTGGAATTGCTCGTCTCGAACAAAGTGATGGCGGTTATAGTCAATACGAAACTCTTCTAGAATGGCTCTCAATTCATCTTCATTAACCGAGATGTCCATCTTAGCCATCTCATCAAAATCTGTTGTATAAAAGCGAGGGGTGAGAATAGTCTCTTCCGCAGGAGTCTTAACTCCAGGGCGCACTTCCTCAAACTGGGGTTTTTTAAGGCTATCTACCATTATTTTAAATATTTATACTTTTGCTATTGAACAAGCTGGCTCTAACAGTTGCCATAATTTAAAGGTTTCTAGAGTATTATTCTCTAATAGTTAAGATCCATTGTGGTAATTTGTTAATGAATATTAACTACAAAATTAGGATTTATGATATTCAGATTGAGGCAATATCAAGTATCACCTGGTAAGACTGAGGTTTTTAACAATTTTTTCCAAGAACGTTTATTCCCAGTGCAGAAACGTTATGGAGCTTGTTTAATTGGTAGGTGGCAAACTGAAGATGGTAATCATATTGCAGCACTTTGGGTATATGACAGTATGGATCAATATCAAGCTATCCAAGCTAAGGTTCGTGTTGATCAAGATTTAATAGCTGCTTTAGAATTTAGACGGGCAAACCTCGATCCCCTTGTTACGGAAACTGAAGAAGTATTTATGAAGTCAACTGTGCCTCTAGATTTGACTGAACTTTCGCATCTTGATAAATTGCCGTGATGTAGTAAGTATAAAATTTTAGGGTTAATGACTTTGAAGAATCGTCAAGAATATTTAGCAAGTTTACCAAAAAAAGTAATGGGTGCTGGATGCCTATTTTTTGATACTGAAGGCAAAATCTTAGTAGTTAAACCTGTATATAGAGATGCTTGGAATCTTCCTGGTGGTGTTGTTGAAGCTAATGAATCCCCCCAAAATGCTTGTATTCGAGAAGTAAGAGAAGAAATTGGCATCAAAATCAAACCAGAACGATTGTTATGTATTGATTACACCAGTAAAAACGAAGAAGCGATCGAGTCTCTACAATTTATCTTTTTTGGTGGTATTCTTGCTCAAGAAAAAATTTCAGAGATCGAAATTGCTACCGATGAAATTAGTGCTTATCAATTTCTCCCACCAAAGCAAGCATTAACTTTAGTTAGTAACAAACTTGCTCGCAGAATCAATAAATGTTTAATAGTTAGCGATCGCGTAAATACTCAAACACTTTATCTTGAAAATCAGGAAGAGAAATAATAGTTAATCTGTCCCAAATAGTTTTTTGCTTGCGTTAGCTTCCGTCCGTGAAGCTAAATTATAATATTTAGGGGAATTTTCGCCGATCAGCGATCGCGTCTCTAATTGTCGGGCATAATGAAACTAGAACAAAATGACTGATGGAACAGAGGTATATGATGCAACTACAACCATCTTCAAAGCCAAATATCATTTATCCCGATTGTGACGGACAGCCGATGGCAGATAACACCAAGCAATTTCGCTGGATTGTAACTATTAAAGAAAATCTAGAATGGTTATTTGCCGAAGATCCAAATGTATTCGTGGCTGGAGACTTGTTGTGGTATCCCGTTGAAGGAAATAATAAGACTCGTGTTGCTCCAGATGCTTTAATAGTCTTTGGTAGACCAAAAGGTGACAGAGGTTCTTATAAGCAGTGGGAAGAAGATAACATAGCACCACAAGTAGTATTTGAAATTTTGTCTCCTGGAAATACAAAAGCTGAGATGAATCGCAAGCTGCTATTTTATGACCGTTTTGGTGTGGAAGAGTATTATTTGTATGATCCAGATCTCAACCATCTGAGCGGTTGGGTACGTACTGAGGGCTTTTTGGATATAATTGAACCAATTCAGCAGTGGGTTAGTCCCAGATTAAAGATTCGGTTTGAGCTTTCAGAAACTGATTTAGAGATTTATCGTCCAGATGGAAATAGGTTTTTAACTTATACAGAAATCGCACAAAAAGCTAAACTAGCCGAGCAAAAAGCTGAGCTAGCTGCACAAAAAGCCCAACTAGCCGAGCAAAAAGCCGCCAAACTAGCCGAAAAGCTGCGAGAAATAGGAATAGATCCCGACCAAGTGTAAGCAAAAATTACTGGAAGCCAAATATTTGTTCTGCTGTTAATGATAGCTGTGTAAGAACAGTTGAGGTGATTAAGCGATCGCCTTTAAATATAGTCTCTTCATACAAACCGTCTACTAGAGAGAGGATTGTCACTTTATCACTTTGAGGATCGACAATCCAATATTCTAAAATACCTCTGGCTGCATATTCGGAACGTTTATAACGATAATCTCTGTCTTCATTTACTTTACCAGGAGAAACTACTTCTACAATCAAAACAGGAGAGGGCATATCAGGAGTAATAGTAGCCCGTCTTCCGCCAATTGCTGTTAATAATTCTTCGGTCAAGATCATTAAGTCTGGCATTCTGACTCTAGTGCGATTACCTGTAACCACCAGCTCAGTATCTTTGTGACGGATTAATCTAATTGGGACAAGCTTAAGAAATTCTGTTAGCAAGTAAAGAGCAATTAAATTGTTGCGATCTGATTCTGGAGGCATGGTTACTAGTTTCCCATCTACCAATTCGTAGCGATTATCTGTACCATCGTCATAGGCAAGGTATTCTTCCAGAGTTAGTCGAGTAGTAGTAGAAGTCATTACTTTGTTTCCTAAAAACACCCAAGGAGTTTAGCTATCTGCCTAAACTAATTACAGCATTTTGACCACCAAAGCCAAAACTGAAACACATAGCATGATCAATTTTAACCTTCCTAGGCTGGGTGATAATGTTTAAGTCAAATTCTGACTTGCTTAAGCCTACACAGGGAGGTAAATATCCATGTTGAAATGCCATCAGCGTTAAAGCAGTGCCGATCGCTCCTGATGCTCCCAAGGTATGACCTGTCGCGCCTTTCGTAGAGCTTACAGCAACTTGTGACGGAAATATATGTCGAATTAATTGAGCTTCGTGGCGATCGTTCAAAATTGTACTTGTACCATGAACATGAAGATAAGCGATCGCTTGAGGATTTAAATTACTACGCTCTAAAGCTAGTTTGATTGCTCTGGCTGCACTGCCATTAACCGTTTGAGGTGCGCTGACATGGTGAGCATCACAGGTTAAGCCAAAGCCTAAGATTCTCCCATAAATTTTTGCTTGGCGACAGACAGCTAATTCTGCTGTTTCTAAAACAAACATAGCTCCTCCCTCGCCTAAAACCAATCCTTCGCGTTTGTAGTCAAATGGATAGCAGCCTGTACTTGCTAACGCTCCCATACGCTCAAAAGCTGCTAAAGTCAGGGGAGTAATTGGAGCTTCAACTGCACCAGCAATAACTCTTTCACATCTACCAGTCTTGATTAATTCATAGCCCCTGGCTAATGCCCAAATTCCCGTAGCACAAGCAGCCATTGGAGCTAAAACAGGGGCAGAAGTTTGCAAATATTGAGCAGTGGCGATCGCGCTTTGATGGGGTAACGTCTCTAGCCAGTGAGAAATTGCAATTTCGGAATTATATCTTTGAGTTGCCAACTCTTCCCAAGTTGCCAGGCAACCTCGGCTTGAGCCGATTACTACCCCACATTGAGCTAAAGGTGGTTGCAAGCCAGCATCCTGAAGAGTCGCCAGCAGTATTGTTTGAGTTAAAGCATCTATTTTACTTGGTTGAGAATTAATCAATCCTAAAGGATAAGCAGGGAGTTTAGGAAAAGGTGAATGTAATTTAATTCCTGACTTACCCTGCAAAATACTTGACCAAGTTTGAGCAAGTGAACCAAGACAGGATATTAATCCTATCCCAGTAACTACAACGTCCATAAATTTTGAACTTAGATAAAACCGCTATGCCTAACGGCACGCTTAACTTTCAGCTTTTAACTGCTCTAACTGTTAAAGACTTTTCATCTCAATCAAAAACTTGTCTATTTTTTTAAGTTTTCTGAGCCTTCAGTGACTTTAGCGGAACTAAGGCGATCGCCCTGCTTGATTTTATCTACTACATCCATCCCTTCTACGACTTTACCAAAAACTGCATAGTCACCATCCAAAGAAGGTAAATCTTCTAGAGCAATATAAAATTGTGAAGAAGCAGAATCAGGCATTGCCGAACGAGCCATCGCAATAACACCGCGATCGTGTTTGAGGACTACTGAGCTTCCTAGCCTTGCCTTACTATAAGTAGGCTCACTTTCTCCTGTTAATTTAATTTCCAAAGGAATACGACGTTCTGAACCTGTATCGGGATCGACAAAGCCACCTGTACCCAATTGTCCAGCAAAATTAGGGTCTTTTCCTTGAGGATCTCCGCCTTGAGCAACAAATCCAGGTATAACACGGTGAAATACTAAACCGTCATAAACACCTCGCTCAACTAAATCCACAAAATTCCCTGCCGTGAACGGGGCTTCTGTACCATTAATTTCCATAATGATGGGTGAACCGTTAACCTGCAATTCGACTTTCGCCATCCCTTCGAGTTTGGGCAAATTATTATTCATAGTTTGATTATCTTTATTGGCGATCGCCACTTGTGATTGATTATTTGCCAGATTATCAGATGACGAGGAAGATTGGGAAACATCTGTCGCCGATGTTGCACACCCTCCCAAAACTAAACTGCTAATTAGCAGTAAGGAAATCATCTTAATTAGCCACCTTGGTGTATTTTTAGTCATGTTTCCAATCTAGACTTTTTATGCTCATAATATTGCCTTGACCTTTGTAGCCTAATTTTACCCAGACTGGAAAAACTGGTCAAAACAGGTAATAGTTAGTAGGTAAAAACTTTTGATTTCTGACTACATGCGAGCTAGCCCTTTGTGAATTCTGATGTTATACCCTTGTGGTACTTCTGACCTCTGACCTCTGACCTCTGACTTCTATTTATAGTCCTTCCAAGGGAACTTCTAAAAATCTTGCCAATTCTGCTCCTTGGTTTTCTAGAGTTGCTAGGGCGATAGGTTCACCAACACGAGTGAGAGGAATATCGCGTCTTTTTTGAGAACGTAGATACAAAGCCCGTTTAGGACTCAATCCTTCTCTAATTTCGGCTCTGACGGATTGAACTTCGGCAATCGGAAAAGTTACTTCTACCTGGCGATTTTTACCTGGATATCCCCAACGAGAAATAACTACTTTGCCTGTTTCTTTATTAAATTCGTTGTAACCACCACCTACATTCCAAGTCACCAGCAACCATAGGTAAACTGCTAAAAGCGAACCTGCCACACCATAAAAAGTTAGAGCAATTCCTTGAGGAATAAACTGTAATCCACTGGTATCAGAAACAATTAGTAAGTTAGTTTTGAGATAACTGGATAATCCAGCTAGGAGAAATCCTACTCCCCCCAAAGTTACGATTATTGCCCATAAGAAATTACTAAATCTGCGTGAGCCTAAAATGTCTTGTCGCAAAGTCTGTTTGGTAGTTTGATTGGTTGTCATTACTAACTCTCGGAGTTTAATTAATATTTTTTGTTTAAAAGAAATCTGAAACCAACTTTTTATTTTCTCATTTTCAGAAGTTAATCCCACACAAATCCTCGTCCTCGGTAGATATTAGTCAAGCAAAAGCCGAAAAAATTGTTTCAGTCTCGTGGAATTTGTGTCATTTTGTAAAAATTTTGCTAATAATTATTTAATGCTGATCGCCATTCTGAGCCAATATGAGAAGCTTATCTCACAGTTGACTCAAAATACCTAACGATAAGGTTTTCATGCTATTTTAAGATACATAACATCAGTACTCCTAGGGAGGTCAGACTGTAACAGTATCTTAAGGATAATCTCAGCCAATAACAGAGAATCTTATCTAAAAATCTGGTAAAGTTTTATAAAACTTGGTAGTTCTCAACATTTCGTTGAAGTAACACCTTAAGGCATGATAGAAAAGTACATTTTGAGAAATCTTGCAGTTTATATTTGTTCAAGCAAGAGGATTAGAAACATATGACAATAGCAGTAGGACGCGCCCCAGCACAACAGGGCATCTTTGATGCAGTTGATGACTGGCTCAAGCGCGATCGCTTTGTATTCGTAGGTTGGTCAGGTATTTTGCTCTTCCCCTGTGCCTACATGGCAATCGGTGGTTGGCTTACCTGCACAACTTTTGTAACGTCTTGGTATACTCACGGTTTAGCCAGTTCCTACCTCGAAGGTTGTAACTTCCTAACTGTAGCAGCCTCAACTCCCGCAGATAGCATGGGACATTCCCTACTATTCTTATGGGGACCTGAAGCAGCCTGGAGTTTCACCCGTTGGTGTCAAATCGGTGGACTGTGGGCATTCATCGCCCTACATGGTGCTTTCGCCCTGATTGGCTTTATGCTACGTCAGTTTGAAATCTCACGTCTAGTAGGGATTCGTCCCTATAACGCGATCGCTTTTTCTGCCCCCATCGCCGTATTTGTCTCGGTATTCTTACTTTATCCCTTGGGACAATCTAGCTGGTTCTTCGCACCTAGCTTAGGAGTAGCGGGAATCTTCCGTTTCATCCTATTTGTTCAAGGATTCCATAACTTCACTCTCAATCCTTTCCACATGATGGGAGTAGCAGGAGTACTAGGTGGGGCATTACTGTGTGCCATTCACGGAGCAACAGTAGAAAACACGCTATTTGATGACGGTGGCGAAGCCAACACCTTCCGCGCCTTTGAACCAACACAAGCAGAAGAAACCTACAGTATGGTGACAGCGAACCGTTTCTGGTCACAGATTTTTGGGATTGCTTTCTCCAACAAACGTTGGTTACACTTCTTTATGCTGTTTGTGCCTGTAACAGGACTATGGATGGCAAGTATTGGGATAATCGGCATTGCTTTAAACTTGCGAGCTTATGACTTCGTATCTCAAGAGTTAAGAGCAGCAGAAGACCCAGAATTTGAAACCTTTTATACCAAAAACATTCTACTCAATGAAGGTCTAAGAGCTTGGATGGCAACTCAAGACCAACCACATCAAAACTTTGAATTCCC
>CAYMWC010000003.1:0-66970 GCA_964393695.1 uncultured Pleurocapsa sp. | reverse complement strand
TCCTTTTTTTCTACAAAATTTTTCTCTATTCTTTTTCAAAATGAGAATTGCTGCTTTGTATGCTAGCTATTCCGTTGCTTAAAGGCATTATTGGTGTCTTTCTAAGTAATTTTCAACAAAAATTTGGCAAACCTCAAATCCCCGAAAGATCTCTTAACCTACACAATGATGCTTTCAAAGAAATTAAGATTATTGGGAAACAAGTTGAAAAAGTTAACGATGAAAAATTCACAAGTGAAGAATTTAAATTACTTCTGCAAATTAAAATTGATATAGCCAAAGGTACTGAAGGTTATCAAGAACTTAATTATCAAGTTGAATTACTAAAAGCAGCAATTATTGCTCAAAAAAGCTTTCTTAAGTTAGAATCTACTGAACTACGCTATCGTAGCCGTAAACAACAGGAATTTTGTCAATATATTGCCGAGCATTTAGAAGCAGAAATTGATAAAGAAGAATTTGCTAAAAAAATCAAGAAAAAACAGATAGAAATTTTACCTCTAATTAATACCGAAGAAGGTAGAGAGGCAATCAATTCTTATGCCCAAGAAATAAATGCTATTAGCCAACATGAATTAGGTTTAAAACTATTAGCATTATTTAAAAAGTATGATCTTCAAGACTTTTCAATTATTAAACAAATTGCTGATGCGATCGAAGGTTTACAAGGATACGATTTACTATCTCCTAAGCGTTTAGTTGCTTATGTCAGAGAATATTATGATCTATTTGATAAAATTGCGCCAATTTTAGGCATCTCAAAAAACGATAATTCTCATGCAACTTATGCCAGAATCTTACAACTAATCGGCTTGAATAATCGACATGGAGGAGCTTATTTAGAATTTAAAGAGTTAGTGAGACTACTTCAAAAGTGGGAAAGACCTTACGGCACAATTACTATGGTACGTGAGCAGTTTAGTCCACAAGAATATCAAATCCCGTCAGAATTTCAACAAGAAATCCCAGGAACAAGTATTTATAAAAAATATGCTCAATATCTAGCTGATCTTTAAAAGATATTTAGTAAAATCATAGCGCAATATCAAAAAAATATGAGTCTTAATAATTATATTGACTTATATTGACTTAAATGCAGTTATTAAGACTTTTTAGATATCTTCCAACCTCTTGACAGTTATTAATTAATCTATAGTTATTCTTTGATAAAACTGCTGCTACCAATGCCAAGACTTTTGTCGGTTTTTCCGCCTTCTTCTGGATAAAAATAGAACATTTTGCGGACAACTTTACCATCTTCATAACGAAGTTCGATAGTATGGTTGTCTAATTTATAAGTGCCACCTGCTAAATTCTGTGAATTTGTAACAGTATTACTAGTTGAAGCTCCCGCTCCTGTATTTTGCTTAAACTGACCATTGGGCAGAAATAAAATATTATCAAAAGCGACTATGGCTGTATCTCCGCCTAGGGATGTATTGCCTCCACCACTCACGGATTTGTAATTTCCATTCAAAGTATCCCCTTCTTGAGCAGCAAAAGCTTTAAACCAGTTATCATCCCACGAATCGCTTTCACCATCATTCCACTGAATATTGAGAGTCTTACCGTTAATTTTCCAAGTTCCCCACTTATCTGGCTCTGTTTGTTTTGATTGGGCAATATCTAGATCCATAGGTGATAAATTGAGGTTTTTATATACCGAGCCGTCTTTTAATAGTAAATAAGGATTATATTCTATGCTCACTCCGCCACCAATCATACCGTAGCCGTATTCAAGGTGGATATAAATACCCTGGATATCAGATTCTTCAAGTCTTGCAATCTCTGTTGCGATCAGGTGACTATCAGTCTGAAGAGAATCTAGAAAAATTTTGTTGTTTACTGTGACTTGATGATCGTAAACCAGAGATGAAGAATATTGGTCAAGCAGATATTTTGTATTTGCTTCTGATTTAAAAGAGATTGAGAATATAGATAAAAAAAGTAAAATTGCAGATATTTTTTTCATTGAGTTTAACCACTAAAATTAAGCTTATTTGATAAGGCTGTAGTCTCAAATAATCTTTGATTATCCCACTTTTGACCAAAAAAATATCGATGAATAAATTTTCTTATAAAAAAATTGGCAATGAGCGATCACTAGCTTTTACAATAAATCTCGATATGCTTTGGGTGTAATCTGAAAATGTTGTCGAAAAACTCTGGTGAAGTGACTTTGATTTTTAAACCCGACTTCCTGGCAAATAAAAGCAATAGATAAATCTTTTTGACGTAATAACCTAAGTTGCTACTTACATTATTAGAAGCTTAAGAAGTCACAAATTTTTGATCATGCTCGTCAAGATGTTCTTCAATAGCATCAAAAGCATTGCTTATTCTACCACTGGGTTCTAAATCCAAATCCATCCTTTTAATCGCAGCTTCTAACTTTGCTACTCTACGATTAAGTTCATTTATCTTTTTATTTTGTTCTTTTTCTGTCATTTTTTATAATTGCAATCTTAAACTAAATCATTTTTGTAAAACTAATAAATAATAAAAGGATAACTGGTATCCTGTTTAAACGGTAAGCTGATCAGTAAATCTCATTTATGGCTAATTTTTTATTAGAAGTAGGTACAGAAGAATTACCCGCAGATTTTGTTAGTAGCGCGATCGCGCAATGGCAAATTAAAGTCCCAGCTAGCTTGTCTGAGGAGTTTTTGCAGCCAGCAGCAATCGAATATTATGGGACTCCTCGTCGTTTAGCCATCTTGATTAAAGATCTTCCTGGTCAGCAAGCAGATCGCGAAGAAGAAATTAAAGGGCCACCTGTCAAGGCTGCATTCAAAGATGGTCAACCAACCAAGGCAGCAGAGGGTTTTGCCCGTAAGCAGGGTGTTAGTTTAGATGCGCTAGAAATCCGTGATACTCCTAAAGGGGAATTTATCTTTATCCAAAAACAAATTAAAGGTCGTAGCACTATCGAGATTTTACAGGAGTTATGTCTTCAGTGGATTACTGGCTTGGAAGGAAAACGGTTTATGCGCTGGGGTGATGGAGATTTTCGTTTTCCCCGTCCAATTCGTTGGCTAGTAGCTTTATGGGATCGGGAAATTTTACCTCTGGAGTTGGTTAGTGGTTCAGAGAGGATCACAAGCGATCGCACCTCTCGCGGACATCGTATATTGCACCCTGAGCCAGTAATTATTAACCAAGCTACAGACTATGTGGCAACTTTACGCACTGCTGCTGTTGAAGTAGATTTCACCGTCAGAAAAGAGAAAATTATCGCCGAAATACTAGCTGAGGCTGCTAAATTAAATGCTACAGCCGAAATTAATCCCGATTTACTGGCAGAAGTGGTAAATTTGGTGGAATATCCTACCGCCGTTACAGGTAAGTTTGAAGCGGATTTTCTGAAGTTACCCACAGAGGTAATCACGACAGTAATGGTTAGTCACCAACGTTATTTTCCTGTCTATAGACAAGAAGAAGACCAGCATAATCTCTTATCTAACTTTATCACTATTTCTAACGGTGATCCTAATAAAAAAGCTGTCATTGCTGAAGGCAACGGCAGAGTAATTCGCGCTCGTCTGGCAGATGCTCAATTCTTTTATCAGGCTGATTGTGATGAACATTTAGAAACCTATCTCCCTCAACTAGAAACGGTTACTTTTCAAGAAGAGTTGGGAACAATGCGCGATAAGGTAGATCGGATTATTGATACGGCCAAAACCATTGCGGAACAGTTAAACGTCAGTGAGGAGCAACATAACGAAATTGAGAGTACTGCCCTACTCTGCAAAGCCGACCTTGTTAGCCAAATGGTTTATGAGTTTCCTGAATTACAGGGAGTCATGGGGGAAAAATACGCTCTTGTAAGTGGTGAATCTGCTACGGTAGCCAAAGGCATATTTGAGCATTATCTGCCCAGATCCGCCGATGATCAAATGCCTACTACTTTAAATGGTCAGGTAGTGGGTTTAGCTGATCGCTTGGATACTTTAATTGGGATTTTTGGTATCGGTATGATTCCCACGGGTTCATCTGATCCTTTTGCTCTGCGTCGGTCAGCTAATGGAATTGTTAATATTACCTGGGATGCAGATTTAGCAATTAATTTAAATCAGTTAATTCAACAAGGGGCAACAGACTTTGTTTCGGCTCATCCTGAACGAGAATCTCCCTTAGCAGCTTTACAAGAATTTTTTCTGCAACGAATTCGGACTTTATTACAAGACGAGAAAAACATTGATTATGATTTAGTCAATGCTGTCCTGGGAGAAGATGATAGCGAATATACCGAGAGAGCTTTAGAAAATTTATTAGATGTCCGCGATCGCGCTTTATTTCTGCAAGCAATCCGCAATAATGGTCAATTAAACGCAATTTACTCCACAATCAATCGCTCTGCTCGTTTAGCAGCCCAAGGTGAATTAGATACCCAAGTTTTAGAGCCTACAGAATTAGTTAATCCCGAATTATTTGAGCAATCTTCCGAACAAGAGTTTTATCATGCCCTAGTAGAATTAATTCCTCAAACACAAGCTGCCCAAGCTCAACGTAACTATCAATTATTAGTAGACGCACTAACGAAAATTGCCCCTGTAGTTAGTAACTTTTTTGATGGTGAAAATAGCGTTTTAGTAATGGCAGAAAATCCTGACGTTAAACGTAATCGGTTAAATCTTCTAGGTCTACTGAGAAATCATGCCAGAGTTTTAGCAGACTTTGGCGCGATCGTTAAGGGATAAATTATACTAAATCCTGTTCTCATAGGTCACTTTAAGGTGATGTAAGTCAGAAGTACCACAAGGGTATAACATCAGAAGTCAGAAGTCAGAAGAGTTACAACTACTTTTACAAGATTAATAAAGGTATATTTTGTCAATCGGATTTAGTATTAGTGAGTAATAAGTAATGAGTAATGAGTAATGAGTAATAAGTAATAAGTAATATTTTTTTTAGCTACTACCTATTACTTAATGATTGGTGACTGGGAATAAATTATTAAATTATTTACTTATTGATTTATTACTCACTTCCTATTTCCTATTTCCTATTTCCTACTTCCTACTTCTTACTAAATTCCTCATCATTCATCCTTCATCACTCATCATTTTTATCTAAACTATACATTTCCACTTCCAACCCATGATAAATTATATTTTTTTCTCGGTTCATACCTAGCTTTTGAGCTACACGAATTGAACGAGTGTTGGCAGGATCGATGAGACAGATAAAACGTTTAAAATTAAATCTTTGCTTACCATAGGTCAAAACTGCCTGTGCTGCCTCTGTCGCTAATCCTTGTCCCCAGTATTTGGTTGCGAGACGATAACCAATTTCTACTTCTGGCTGCTGCTCAATTTTTTGAATAAAAAAACCACAATAGCCTATTAATTCTTGATTTTGTTTATAAACTACTGCATATAAACCAAAACCACATTCAAGATAAGATAACAATCGCTGTTCGATAAATTGCCGAATTTGTTGGCGATCATGAACTCCGATAATGGAATATTTCATCACTTGTGGATCACCTAAAATTGGCACTAAAGCTTCAGAATCACGAATAGTAATATATCTCAAGATTAGCCTGGGAGTTTCAAGGATCTGCATTTTTCTTTTAAGTTTTGAGATCAGCTTAAAGAACTTTTGCCCCAACTGGATCTAAAGCCAGCGATCGCACTTCCGCCTTAATGCCCATTTCCATCCAGGTTGTTGACATTGATTGGACTACTTGTTCTACATGATTAAGATCAGTTAATGCTAGTAAAGTTGGCCCTGCACCACTAATGACCATTCCATAAGCACCTGCGGATATTGCAGCTTTTTGAAGTTGTTCGTAACCAATAATTAGTTGTTGACGGTAGGGTTGATGTAATTTGTCGGCTAAAGCAGTTGTTAACCATTGTCTATTATTAGTTTCTAAGGCTCTAATTAACAAACCCATCCGCGAAATATTAAAAATTGCATCGCTACGGCTATATTCTGAGGGTAATACTGAACGGGCTGCTGCGGTAGATAGTTCAAAGTTAGGAATAGCGACTACAGGAATAATATCTTGATGCCAGGGAATTGAACTAACTTGCCAGTTTCCTGTTGAACCTACTGATAGTTGACAGTTACCTAATAAAGCAGGGACAACATTATCGGGATGACCTTCAATAGCGATCGCGATTTCTCTAACTTCTTCTTGACTTAAAGGATTTTCTGCTAAATAATTTGCTCCCAATAAACCGCCTATAATAGCTGTTGCTGAACTACCTAACCCTCTGGATAATGGTACACCTAATTTAATTGTTAGTTCTATATGAGGTGGCGTTTTTCCAATGTGTTGATAAAGTTTTACAAATGACTGATAGATTAAATTATTTTCATCTGTACCTACTTTGTCTGCCTCTTTTCCTTCGACGGTAATGTTGAGTTTGGTATCCGTATCAACTACCGTAAATTGAAATTCATTAGCCATAGTTAAGGCTGCGCCAAGGCAATCAAAACCAACTCCCAAATTAGCTGTAGTTGCAGGCACACTAATCTTAACTTTGTCCATATAATTATTAGTTATTAATTATTTAAGTACTAATTATAAAGTAAAACTATAAAGAAATTATACTGCACTTAAATGAAATTAAATTTTTTCAGAATTAAAAAGCTACTTGTTTTTCGAGTATCTTTAATGGATTACTATATAATTAATCAATTAAACTTATTTTTTTTATTTAGTGTTTGCTTACTATCTTCTTTAGGAGTAGCTATTGGTACGGTTTCAGATTTGACTTATAAAATTACTGAATATAATTTACCAATTACTGTTGCTATTGTAATTTTTGGTTATAAAATACCAGAGTATGTCGCTTATGCTTTACCGATATCGCTACTGCTTACTAGTTTAATTATTTATGGTCGTTTGAGTAGCGATCGCGAATTAGTTGCTTTACTTAGTTTTGGGATTAGTTTTTATCGGCTTGTTACTCCTGCTTTAGTCTTTAGTTTAATAGTTACAGGTATAACTTTTCTGTTTAATGAATTAATTGTTCCTACTGCTAATTATCAAGCTAATTTACTCCAAACTCCTTTTATTGCCAATACAGAACTAAATTTACAAAAACAAGATTTATTTTATACAGAATATCAATCTTCAACAATTCATAATTTTACTAATCAATTAAAAACAATTTATTTTGCTGAACAATATAATTTTCCTAACTTAAAAAGAGTAACGATAATTAATTTTTATCAAGGTAAAGTTAAAAAAATCATTACAGCCAAACGCGCTCAATGGAATCAACAACAGCAAGTTTGGGAACTATTTAAAGTCAAAATTAATACTGTTAACAATCATCAATCAGGAATTATTTCTAAGCAATTTCCATACAAACAAATACCTTTAGCCAAAACTATGTTTGAAATTGCTGCTAAAGGACGTAGCCCAGAAGATATGAATATTCAGCAAGCAAAAGAATATTTAAATCTCATTAAAAATAGTGGCAAAACCAGAGATATAACTAAATTTGCAGTCCGTATTCAGCAAAAATATGCTTTTCCTTTTATTTGCTTAGTATTTACTTTAATTGGTTCAACTTTAGGAGCTAAATATTCTCGGATTAATCGTTCTCAAGGATTTGGCTTCTGTGTGGGTATTGTCTTTCTTTACTATATTTTGGGGTTTGCTTTTGGTTCACTGGGAATTACAGGCATCATTTCACCTTTCTGGGCAGCCTGGCTACCAAATTGTCTGGGATTAATTACAGGTATTTATTTTCTAATCACTGTTAATTCTCCAAATTAAATAACACCAGGTCAGAACTCCTCAAACACTGGTGTTATCTAAAAATATATGATTTTTTCTATATTTAAGGTCTTTATATTGGCTGACCTCATTTGAACTTATATATATAATCTCAGTAATTTTTCCAGGATCTTTGTTTCGTAATATTTTCTTTATATTTCGCCGAATCAAGAGTTATTACGTTTTGTTACCGTACTCTGCTTAGCAACCAGTGATACACCTAGCAGTTGAGAAAGCCAAATTTCAAAATCACGGATCGGATGTGAACGAACAGCAACGAAGGGATCAATCATCGGTTCAACTAAAATAGTAAACATTCCCAAGCGATTACCTGCCAAGACATCCGTAAACAGGCGATCGCCTACCATTGCCACCTTTTCTACAGGTAGATTCATCGCTGCTGCTGCCTCCCTCAAGCGTCGGCGAGAAGGTTTTTGAGCAGAATAAATAAAAGGTAGATTCACAGACTCAGCAATTTTAGCAATACGAGCTTGACTAATATTATTACTAACCAACCAAATCGGTGTAGTGCTTCTAATGTCAGCAATCCATGCCTGTAGCTCAACGGAGGCTTCTGTTTGTTTAAAGGGAACTAAAGTTTCATCTACATCTAAAATTAATCCACTAATTTGGAATTCTTGCAGTATTTGAGGCGTTAAATCAAAAATCGTACCACCCAAAATCAAATCAGGCTCTAGTAAGGTAATCATAAATACATTCTAAAAATAGACAATAATCAATTTACAACTAAACGATGATTATCTTAACCACTTCAGCGATAGTTTTACGGGATTTTTGTCTCATTTGTAGCTTGATTTTGGCTACAATACTTTTAAACATATACGTTTAGTGAGTTAAGTTCTGTGTAGTGTGTACAGTGAAACCTAAAGAAAAGATATATTGTTAAAATTAGTAAAGAAACTGAAAATTTAAATAAGCTGTTAGAACTATGGGTCGTATTGGAGTTTTATTACTCAATCTAGGCGGGCCCGATAAAATCGAAGATGTCCGTCCGTTTTTGTACAATTTATTTTCTGATCCAGAAATTATTAGGCTGCCTGTTAAAGCCTTACAAAAACCTTTAGCCTGGTTAATTTCAACTTTAAGAGCCAGCAAATCTCAAGAAAACTATCTAGAAATTGGTGGTGGGTCGCCGTTACGGGAAATAACCGAAGCGCAAGCCAAGGCTTTAGAAACTAAACTTAAATTAATGGGGCAGGATGCCAAAATATATATTGGTATGCGCTATTGGCATCCGTTTACCGAAGAAGCGATCGCGCAAATCAAAAATGATGGTATTAATAAGGTAGTTATTTTGCCACTCTATCCGCAATTTTCCATTAGTACTAGTGGCTCTAGTTTTCGAGTTTTAGAAGAAAAGTGGTCAAGTGATCAGGCTTTACAAGGGATCAAATACACATTAATCCCTTCTTGGTACAATCATTCAGGCTATCTGCAATCCATGGCAGATTTAATCGCACAAGAACTAGATAAATTTCCTAATCCTGAACAAGTTCATGTCTTTTTTAGCGCACACGGAGTCCCCGTAAGTTATGTAGAAGAAGCAGGAGATCCTTACCAACAAGAAATTGAAGCCTGTACTCGTCTAATTATGCAAACCTTAGGACGACCTAACCAGTACACATTGGCATATCAAAGCAAAGTCGGCCCTGTAGAGTGGCTACAACCTTATACTGATGATGCCCTAAAAGAATTAGGTGCAGAGGGAATTGAGGATTTAGTTGTAGTTCCCATTAGTTTTGTTTCCGAACATATCGAAACCTTACAAGAAATTGACATTGAATACCGTGAAGTAGCAGAAGAAGCAGGAATTAAAAACTTTCAACGTGTACCTGCTCTTAATACCTATCCTGGTTTTATTGATTCTCTAGCTGATTTGGTTGTTGAGTCTTTAGATTCTCGTCCCTGTACCTTTGCAGAAGTAATTCATCCCAAAAAGAACATGAAAATGTATCCTCAAGAAAAATGGCAATGGGGATTAACAACGGCTGCGGAAGTTTGGAATGGACGTTTAGCGATGATTGGCTTTATTGGTCTTTTAATCGAGTTGATTAGTGGTAGTGGCCCTTTACACTTTGTGGGTATACTTTAAAAGCTTTTGGCTACCTAATATCTTCGCTTTCATTTTTAAATTAATTGGGCGTGAGTATAAAATTGATCTGTTTAATATCAGATTTAACAAACTTTAATTTTCTAATAAAAAAGATTCATTAGCATTAGATGAATCTTTTTTTAATTTATATTTATATGTAATCAAAATATAACTAAGCAGTAGCCAACTCAGGTTGAGGACGCTTACTGTTACGAATACCTTCAATTGCTTCAGCATAGTCAGGTGCTTTAAATACCGCAGAACCAGCTACAATGGCATTAGCTCCAGCCTCTAGAACCTGCCAAGTATTACTAGGTTTCAGTCCACCGTCTACTTCGATCCAAGGATCTAAGCCTTTTTCATCACACATTTTGCGCAATCTAGCTACTTTTTCTACCATTTCAGGAATAAAGCTTTGACCACCAAAACCTGGGTTAACGCTCATGATCAGAACTAAGTCACATAGAGGTAGAACGTATTCAATTAAAGATAAGGGAGTACTAGGATTTAAGACTACCCCAGCTTGTTTACCTAACTCACGAATTTGACCTAAAGTACGGTGTAAATGGGGAGAAGCGTTATGTTCGGCATGGACTGAGATAATATCTGCACCAGCTTTAGCAAAGTCTTCGACATACTTTTCAGGTTCAACAATCATTAAATGAACGTCTAAAGGCTTTGTCGTATGAGGACGAACTGCTTTGACAATCATTGGCCCAATCGTAATGTTAGGTACAAATCTACCATCCATAACATCAACATGAATCCAATCTGCACCAGCTTTGTCTACAGCTTCAATTTCTGCACCTAAACGGCTAAAATCTGCTGATAAAATTGAGGGGGAAATAACTGTTTTTTTATTAGTCATAGATTTTAATTCTCTAAGTTTTGTATCGAGTTTAACAAAAATTTATCTATTTACCTAATACGATATCATGTTTTTATAGTTTGCGGACTGTAAGGTGGATTAAACCCTGTCTGTGAAATGAAAATTGGAGTCAGAAGTCAATCCCACAAGGGGACAATGAAGTCAAAAGTCAAAAGTTATTTAGAGTCAAACATCGATTTAAAAGTCAACTTGTGCCAGGCGTTTTTGCAACATTTTAGGAAAAGCACTATAGTATTTCTGATTTAAAGGAGAGGGATGAGGTAGAGGTAATAATTTAATTGTTTTAGTATGAATTATACCTAAATTATCTGTAGCAGTAAGGTTGACGGCTAAAAGATTTTCAAAGCGATCGCTTCTACGAAAGAAATCATCTACTTCGCCTTTTTCACCATAAGGTGCAAACCATTTAAAAGCTTCAGTCCCCAAAGTAATAACTTGATTTCCCTGCCAATGCATTACAAATAATTGTTCCATAAACGGACGAAATCTTTGTTTAACCTTTGTTAAATAGGCTTTATTTCCTGGTGGTTTATAAGGGACTGTATTAGTTAATAAAACTCGCTCCAAAATAGTATCATCTAAATCTTTTCTGGTAGGGGCTTTTTGTTGATAAACAGCGTAATAAAAACCTTCTCTAACCATTGTTCCCGCAGCCCCAATTAGAGGTTGACGAGCATGAACCTCGTCTCTACCTAAATCACGACCAAAAAAACAGAGAGGACTAGATAAATTGCCTGCATAAAGAATGGGTTTTGTCGGTTCTAAATTAGCAGATTTATATACGGGTATATCTATAGGAAATTCGGCTTGCTGTGCTTCTTGTTGCACCTGAGCAATTAAAGTGGCAATATCGGACATGAATTGTTAATGGTTAATTGTTGATTGTTAATAGTTAATTCAAGCCTATGACTCCTGACCATTCATTAAACATTAAACATCGTTGATAAATGTTTAATGATCAATGATCAATGAAGTGACTTTGGTTTTCAAGACAAATATATTAAAACATGAACCTGCTTTATAAATATCCGACTCTAGTTACAGGTCGTTTAATCAAACGTTACAAAAGATTTTTGGCAGATATCGAATTGGAGACAGGGGAAATAATTACCGCTCACTGTCCTAATACTGGCCCCATGACAGGGATCTGTACTCCTAATAGTTTAGTACAAGTCTCTCAAAGCAATAACCCGAAGCGCAAGCTACCCTATACCTGGGAGATGATTCAAATTAACTCTACTTGGGTAGGAACTAACACGGCTATTCCCAATCGAGTAATTAAATTAGCCTTAGAACGACAACTCTTGCCTGAATTAGCAGGTAGATATAGTACTATGTTGGCAGAAGTCCGCTATGGGCAAGATAATCAAAGTCGAATTGATTTTTTGCTTGCAGGAGATGACGATCAACCACCAATTTATGTGGAAGTCAAAAGCGTTACCCTCAGTAGAGATAATCTGGCTTTATTTCCCGATACGGTGACAACTCGGGGACAAAAGCATCTGCGAGAATTGACTGCCTTAGTTCCCAAGGCAAAATCTGTAATGCTATATTTTATTAACCGTAGTGATTGTGATATATTTGCACCGAGCGATCGCTGCGATCCTAAATATGGTGAATTATTAAGAGAAGCTGTGGTCAAAGGAGTAGAAATTCTCCCCTATCGTTTTGAAATTACCCCTCAAGGAATTAGTTATCTAGGACTAGCAGATTTTTTACCTCAAGAACCTCTTAATTAAAGTCAGAAGTCAAAAGTCAAAAGCAAGAATAGCCTAGAACCTTTTTTGCTAATTGCTACTTGCTAATTGCTACTTGCTACTTGCTACTTGCTACTTTCGAGCCAATCATCCTCACTATCCTTATTAACATTGTGTGCGACTGTGGGTTTGAACATAATTTCACACTCTTCTGGGGAAGAAAATTTGCGAAGAAAATAATTACTAGCTGAATTGCTAGTTTCGTTCTTGATTATTAATGAAATTGTTCCATCTGCTAACTGCTCAACAGAATCGTAGTTATGGATAATAGAAGAAGCTGGTATATTGGCAACTATTTGAATTTTTTGATTCACTTCAGTCAGAATTCTATTCCCTGTAATAATCCAAAGATTTGATTGAGGATCTGATGGCATAGTGAAAACTTTCAACCATCCTTTTTCTAACTGCGATGGTAAATAGATAGGCTTAAAATAAGGTTTTTTCTGAGGTTCTAATAAAAAGAGTGGATCGTCTGGAAAACGACCAAAAAATTTGCCCAGAAAAATTCTACCACTCAAAGTTGTTTGGACATCCCAGTCTTTAAATTTTTTCCCTCCTTCCAAGCTTAAAAAACTATCGGAAATATTGGTCACAGTTGTACCATCGTATAATAATGCTTCGCCTGAAGGTTCTTGAAATAAAGCACCCTGCCATTGAGGAATATCAGCAACGAAATCAGCTTTAGCTAAAGCTTCTGGTACAGGTTTTTCTTCCCCTGAAATAAATTCCAAATGTCGATATTTTTTTCTCCCCCAGCCTTGATGAGGATAACCACTGGCAAAAGCACGACTAAGAGTTGTACTGTAATGAGAATTTCTGGGAATTTCACATTTACGCAGAATCTTTTTGATTACAGAACATGGTTCGGTATGTAATTCAGGTAACTCTTTTGGAGGATTAAAGTATGCTGTTTCTCCTTTTACTTTGACTTCAATAAGATAATCGATGACTGTTCTATCAACCCATAGCCAGTTATCTTTACCTAAAACCAGGTTAACAATACTTCCTCCCTCATCTACAGGTAGAGTTATTTCTTCAGTGGTTTGCTGTTTATTTTCTGGTTGCAGCAGTAATTTTAAATTATTGATTGGATCAACAGCTATGGTAAAAGTCTGGTTATTTTGGGATAAAGTTATTGGCGGTGGTAAATCTTCTGTTAGTGAAGATTCTGGTGATTTTTTTTGAATACTAGTTTCTCTTTTTTGAGAAACACAATATTGACTAAAAGTTTCGGCAACAGCACTTTGAGTCGTAGCTAAGATAATTAAAATAGTGAGTAGCGAGTGCCTGACATTTGCTTGTAACATTACTGACAGTAATTAAATAGCCG
Source organism: uncultured Pleurocapsa sp. (assembly GCA_964393695.1). Taxonomy (GTDB): domain Bacteria; phylum Cyanobacteriota; class Cyanobacteriia; order Cyanobacteriales; family Xenococcaceae; genus Waterburya. The sequence goes on along the minus strand of CAYMWC010000003.1, from coordinate 53,137 downwards.
AACAAACATAAGATGACAGATTCGAGAAATTAAGTATAACTACCCAAGTAATGTTTATCAACATAGCAAAATAATTAACCTGACACAAGCAACCATTATTCTTATTACTTATTACTCATTACTTGTCTCAAACCATCAATTCAGAGATAATCAACTGACGAAATTAAACAACTATGATGCTGCCTTTAGCAGGAAGAGCAATTTCTAGTTTTTGAGCTTCAGAAGTATTATGCCATGCTAATCTTCCTGAGCCATAAATTAACTCCTGAGGTTGAGATTTTAATTCTGTGACGCAGAAGGTAGCTGTAGCTTGTTGCTTATTGGTATTAACAGCAACTATTATCTCTTCGTGATCTAAAATACGCGCAAAAACATATAAATACTGATCGGCATAAAGAGTTTTGTAAGTCCCTGTGCGTAAACTAGAATATTGATGGCGTAGAGCAATTAATTGTTTGTAAGCTTTTAAAATTTCTACATCCCAGTTGGCAGTTTCAGGAAAAACCCGACGACAATCAGGATCTTTGCCTCCAGGTAAACCTACTTCATCTCCATAAAAAATACTCGGCGCACCAGGAAAAGTCATTAACAAAACTGTCGCTAGCATAAAGCTGCTTTTATCTTCTCCCACGGTGGTGAACATTCGGGGAGTATCGTGACTGTCTAACAAATTTAGTTGAGTAAGCTGTATTTCCCAGTCATATTGCTTTAACAAAGCTTCAATCCTGATTGCATACTCTACTCCTGAAATGGGCGGATAAGGTCGAAGTTCATGTTGGCAATATTCAGGCAGATAATGTTCTCCACCAGCAAAAGCAATAGTCGGCTCGGCAAAACGGTAATTCATTACCCCATCAAACTGAGTGCCATCGAGCCAATAGCTAGCATCTCCCCAGATTTCGCCGACAATATAGGCTTCGGGATTTATGGCTTTGACGCGATCACGAAATTCTTGCCAAAATCCTGGGGTATCAACTTCATTGGGAACATCTAACCGCCAGCCATCAATCCCTTGATACAGCCAATATTCAGCAATCTGCATAATATATTCTTTAACCTGGGGATTATCGTGGTTAAACTCAGGTAAAGCTCGATTACCAATCCAACCTTCATAATTAGCGGGTTTACTACCATCATAGGCAGACAAGGGCCAATCATGAATTTTAAACCAGTCTAACCAGGGGGAATGAGACCCATTTTCTAAAATATCGTTAAAAAAGAAGAAACCGCGACTCGCATGGTTAAATACTCCATCTAGTACTATCTTAATATCTTTACTATGGGCTGCCTCAAGTAAGGCATCAAAGGCGACATTGCCTCCCAACATCGGATCTACTTGATAGTAATCGTGGGTATGATAACGATGATTAGAAGTTGACTGAAAAATTGGCGTAAAGTAAATGGCATTAATGCCCAAATCTTTGAGATAGTCTAATTTAGTAATCACTCCCCAAAGATTACCACCTTTATAGCCTTGTAATGTAGGAGTAGCATCCCAGCCTTCGTATGTAGAAGCCTGCCAGTGACCTTTGGCACTAACTTCACCTCGAGCAAAGCGATCGGGAAAGATTTGATAAAAAACCGCATTTTTGACCCAATCTGGTGTTTTAATCATGATTGTTTGTTCAACGTTATTTGTTAAGTTATGTTAACTATTAAGGAACTATTGCCTGTCCATCATCAACTGTAAAAAGATGGATTTTATGGATATCTACAGCTAGCCAAAGATTATCACCGATCGCTATTGATTGTTCAGGTGGCAGAGATACGGTTAGTGTTGCCTGCGGATCTGCTACCAAATGGGCAGAGATATAAGTTTCGCTACCTAATGCCTCTACTAAATCTACCGTAATTTGGATACTTGATTCATTTGCTGAACTGAGAGATAAATGTTGGGGACGAATACCTAAAATTAATGATTTTATCTGACTAGATTGTAATGATTGAGTCCAGATTTCAGGCAAGTCAAGTTTAAAGTACTGGTGTCTTAGCTGCGAGGGCAAAATTAACTCTACAGGTAAAAAATTCATCGGTGGCGAGCCAATAAATTCGGCAACAAATCGATTAGCAGGTTGCTCATATATTTCTAGGGGTGGGGCAATTTGCTGAATTTGTCCGTTATTCATGACGGCAATGCGATCGCCCATAGTCATGGCTTCAGTTTGATCGTGGGTAACATAAACCGTGGTAATGTTTAGCTGTCTTTGTAGTTGGACAATTTGGGCGCGGGTTTGAGTCCGCAGTTTCGCATCTAAATTAGATAATGGTTCATCCATCAAAAAAACTTGAGGATTTCGAGCGATCGCTCTTCCTAATGCCACCCTCTGTTTCTGTCCCCCTGAGAGTTCTTTCGGTAAACGACCCAGTAAAGATTCTATCTGCAATAAATTGGCAACATATCTTACTCTATCTCTAACGGTTTTTTCCTTGGTCGATAGATAACGCAGACTTTTAGGCGCATTACGACTAATGCTAACCAACATATCCTCTAGTAAATGTTTAACTGATGACTGTAGGGGCGATATGCCTTCGGCAGCTACGCCAGCGCGAATCGCCCCTACTGATGACTGATAATTGCGTCGTAACCCAAAAGCCAGATTATCGTAAATATTTAGATGGGGATATAAAGCATAATTCTGGAAGACCATAGCAATATCCCTAGCTTTGGGGGGTAAATCATTTACCAAGCGATCGCCAATTTTTATATTGCCTGCGGTTAATTCTTCTAATCCTGCTAGTAAACGCAACAGGGTACTTTTGCCACAGCCTGAAGGGCCTACTAGAACCAAGAATTCTCCAGCTTCGACAGTAAAGTTAATGTCTCGCAACACACTAACCTGTTTCGATTTAGCCTTGGAAGATTGACGATCTGTTTTGTCTCTCACTTCTATTTCAGATACATCACTGCGATCTATCCGAGAGCGAGAGTAGCTTTTATAAACGTTTTCTACTAAAACCTTTGCCACTATTAAACCTAAAATAATCTAATTTGTCTGGTTTTTGATTTTATTGAATTAAATATCTCGACAGACTGGTACTTTGTCAATTAATTAGTGATGGGTGAGTTCTTGGTAATTAGTTATTAGTTTTTAGCCTCAAAACAATTTTGACAGACTACTAGTAGCTCACTAAAATAAACGCGCATCAAATTGAAACGGTTTAGGTAAACCAATTTGAATTCGAGAAAAGTCGGGATGTTCTGGATATATTAAATAGTTCCACTCTTCATCTATGACAGCAGATGGCACTTTAAGAATAACACTAGCTCCTGAACTTACCCATTGATCGCCGACGGTAACGAGTTCTGCTGGTGCGGGATCGCTCCTCCAATTCTGCGGTAGTTTATTTGGTTCGACTCTTTCTATATTTAGATTTTCTGGAATGTCTGCACTAATAGCAACATAATTCATAGGAATTTTCTTAATTCCCAAATGAACCAATGATTCAAGTGCTGCTAATGCCAAGCTACTCGATGTATAGACAACAGCTATACCAATTGAATTCCATCGACCCCCATAAATTTTTGCACCTTGACCGTCAAATGCAGTCTTAGCCCATTTTTCGTTACAAATACGCCAAACTCGCATAGTCAAAGTCAAGCAAAGATTCCTTGCTCGATTCGTCCTAATAGCAAGTCTACTTGCTGTACGCCAGGTTCGGTTTTGATAGCTTCTATAGGAGTTTGTCCAGAAAGAGCATTTTTTGGTTCTTTAAGCCAGTTCCGCGCTTCCTTCTCATCTCCAAAAACATCTATAGCCAGAGCAATAATTCTTGCCAATCGATACAAACGATCAGATTCAGTGGGAGTTAAACGTTTGGTTTTATCCATTTTCGCTTGTTGAAGGCGACGAGAGAGAGTACGCCTCGACATCCCTACTATCTGTGCCATTTGCTCGTCCGATAGTTCCGCTACTTTTTTAACGCGAACTATAGCCTCAATTGGCAAACCTCTTGCGATCGCCTCTGCTGAAGATAGCTGGGATTGTTCGGTATTTAAAAGTTGTTGAATTCCCATGCCCTCGGTTTTCATAACTAAAAATTGAGTCATTTTTTAAATTAATTGTGCCAACTGCACATATTATATCGCCATTTGACTTGTTAGCTGATTGTAAAATTGAAAGGGCAAGAGACAAAGGTAAAATATGCAATTAACTGACTTACGGTGCGTATAGTTTAATAAACTTATCTTCAGGAATATAACTGCGAAATTCACCATGATCGGCAAAAATAGCTAATATTTCCACTGGATAATCAGGCTCAATTTGCAAATCTGCCCAAGGAACGGCAATTTCGAGACATTTCTCAAAAACAGCCTCAGCACGACAAGCGCGAATATGCCATTGACAATGCTCTTGAGCTTCCTCCAACCAGACGGAATCGGTAATTAAATTAATCCCTAAATGATGATGAAAATAATAATTTAACGGGGCTTCATCGGGAAGATTGGCAATGGGGGCAAGGCTATTATGATTAGTTACCCCTGGGTAATACCACAATAAATGCAATTCTCCAGGAATATCTTTACCTGGTTGGACTCCTGGTTTAAAGTCTAAACGCAGATAAAAATTAAGGTGGTCTAAACCATAAAACAATCTTTGGACGACACTACTACGGTGCATTGTTCCCCGTGCGCCACCAACTTCAATTCTGCCTGCCCGATCCCAATCCTGTTCATCACCGACACCATTTATTAAAGGATGAATAAAGCTTTGAGGAGGGCGATCGCCCTTGATTTCATGTTGGTCTACAGACTCATAGATTTTTTCGGGAATTGGTTCATTTAGTGCATGATAAATAGCACAGATATGTTCACGGAATAACTGGTCAAACATAGCATCCTGATTAGAAGAGTGTCCCTCGCCAAACCACCAAAACCAGTCTGAACCTTCGGCTGCATATAAAGCTTCCCATACTTGAGGATTCGCTTCTTCGGTGGCTTCAGGATGTCTTGCTAAGGTTTCTCTCGCTTCTGTCAGTAAATTCCAAGCGCGATTTTTAACAGGATCACCAATCCAAGTGGTAAAATTACCATCGACCCAAGACCCACTATGTAGCTGTTGAGCAGGAATTGTTTCTGTTGGAGGAAACTGGGTAATAAATTCATTAACTGTAACTAATTTAATATCCTCGTCACGGCTCAATCTTTCGTACAAAGCTTCTAAAAAGGGCATTCCATCACGCTGATAATATTCCCAACAATTTTCGCCATCCAAAGCAATGGTAACTAGCCAAGGCTTTTGCAAGGCAGTATCGGGATTTCCCTGGTGAGATTTGAGCGATCGCGCGATCGCTTCTAAATGTCCAATTAAGTCTGCTGCTGCATGACGAGGACTCATACCGCTATAGCTAAAGCCAATTAAATCTGATAGACGGTGATCGCGGAAGACAATGGCTAAATCTCCATGTTCGGTTTCTAAACGATAGGGACGATAAAGCAACTCTGGTTCATAGACATTCCCTGCTTCATCTCGATGGAAGAAATGCCTAAGACTCCAGCCTAAAACCGCTTCATCAGAACAAATCCATTTAAAACCCTGTTTAGTTATATAAGGCAGAATAATGGGGCTGACGGACTGTTCTGAAGGCCACAAACCAGAAGGCTCACGTTCAAAACGATCTAGATACATTTCCCAGGCAATACTCAAATGACGGGGAATATCTTCCACCCATTGAAAACGTTGTTCTGGTAAGGTCATGTTGGGTACAGCTACTCGACCAGCATTGGTATCTGCCAATAAAGGTAAGATCGGGTGAGTGTAGGGAGTAGTGGTAATTTCTAGCTGTCCCTGATCCTGCATTTTTTTATGTTGGGGAATAATGCGTCGGATAATTTCCCGTTGCTTAGAATAAATCCGCTGGCGATCGCTTAAAGTAAAATTCTTACCCTGTTTGAGCCAGGCTGCAATCTCTGCATCATCCCAAAATAAAGGATCAATCCAAGCTAGATTATGCCAAGCCAGCAAATCGCTATAGTCTTGATTAGTCCAATTTTCTAAACACCAGCCATAACCTTTCTCCTGTCGCTGATGATACAGTTGAGCATAACGGGGATGGGGTTCAACTAGAGTGTGATAGTAACCATCAAAGAAATGTTGAATAATATATTGTTTTTCCTTGGGCTTTAGTTGGGCTTCTGGAGTTAAAGCTAGGGCTAAATAAGGGTCAATCGCTTCTCCTTCGGCATAGTCTTCTAATTGCAACATTAAAGAAGGCACTAAATTTACTGTTTGATGCAATTTGGGATAACGCTCCAACATTAAAACCAAATCCAGATAATCTTTAGTACCGTGAAGACGTACCCAGGGCAGGCGATACTGCCCCCAAGCAGCATCTGAGTCAGCTTCTCGTGACTTGTACAAAGGTTGATGTTGATGCCAGACAAAAGCTACGTAGAGAGGATGAGACATAAATCAATCAGCAGTTAGCAAGATACAAGACTAATATAGATCTTTATGTTTAACTACGCTGCTTAAGACAAAAAAAAGACTTAGGCAATCGCTTAAGTCTAGAAAAATAATGAGGGTATCTTCAGGTTTTCGTAACTTGGTTGATCATTGATCGCCGTGTTTAGATGACGTTGATGGTAACTTTTTCGTAATCGATCAAAGCTCCATTAAGACTATTGTTGAGTTCATCACTTTCAAGAATATCTCCGTAAGGATCAGCACCAACACCGATATAATATTCATTATTACCAGTATTAAAACCTTCCCAGTTAGTTGGCAAAGTTAATTGAGTGGTCATTACGCCAGTATCAGTACCAGCCTTAAGACTAATTAAAGAAGAAGCGCGATCGCCTTGAAGATAATAAACTTCAGGCACATCTTCAACACTTAACTCATCGTGGTTAGTTAAATAATCTTCAGTGAAAATGTAGAAGCCAGCAGCAAATAAATCTGCACCTACATTACCGTCATTAGCAATCTGGTATTGAACTTCAACAGTGTCGCCAGGATTAAGAGTATCTGTCTTAACATCAAAATTTCCACTAGGTTTTAAATCAGCGAGCTTATCCAAGCCAGTGACGTTGGTTTCAACAGAATCTAAATTTAGCCCTTGATTGCTATTATTATTTTCGTCGGTTTCTAGAATATCGTTTTTGGGATCGATAATCATCCCTGCAAAATATTGGCCATCGCCTTTTGACCAAAAAGGATGATCGGCAGCAGGGGCTGTATAACGAGAACTTCTTAATCCTGAGTCGCTTTTACCAGCTAAACTCTCTGGAATCCTATATGAACCTAGATAGTAGTCTTCATCGGCTGAAATATTTGCATCTGCGGAAAGATAAAGATCAAATTCAAAAGTATCAGCACTTGCTAAACCTTGATTGGCAATTGTAAAGGCAAGATCAAACTCTTGTCCTGGGATAACTTGGTCTTGAACAATGTCAAAATGAGTACCAACTAAATCTACTGTATTGTCAACAGGGGCATCAAGGCGAACTTTTTGATAATCCACCATCTCCCCAGTCAGACTATTATTAGCATCGCTGCTTTCGACCACATCATCATAAGGATCGGCTTCGACACCCAGATAATAATCTCCTACACCAGAAAACCCAGCCCACTGTTTGGGAATGGTTAGCTGAGTGGTCATTTTACCAGTGCTTTCCCCAGGGTTGAGGGTAATTAAGGAAGAATTGCGATCGCCTTGCAGGAAATAAACTTCAGGTACATCTTCAATACTCAAATTGGCATGATTAGCTAAATAATCTTGGGTGAACAGATAAAAGCCCGCTCCAAATAAATCCGCTTTTTTACCACCTGTATTAGTGAGTTCATACTCAACTGTAATCGTGTCTCCGACTTTAAAGTTCTCTGGAGCTTTAAAACTAGTTACAACTACATCCGCTGCACTACTTACCCCAGTAACATCGAAGTCAGTATGATCGAATCCAAATCCTTGATTCCTATTGTTGTTCTCATTATTTTCGGAAACCTCATTTTGAGAATCAATATCTAGACCAATGTAATACTTGCCATCACCATTACCCCAGATTGCATTGCCTAATGCAGGTGTTTTGTAGCCATAACGCTTAACCCCTGTATCGCCTCCTGCCTCAATGATAGTTCTGATATCATAAGTACCTAGTTTGACATCCTCTGCTGCTGAAATATTTTCATCGGCAGAAAGATAAATATCAATGGAAAAGGGATTGGCGATCGCCTCACTTTCGTTCTCAACCACAAAACGAAGATCTACTTTTCCTCCAGGAGTAATTTGTTGATTACCCAATTGAATAGAACTAGCCTTGAGATCGGAATTGCCAAAATCAAGCACTTCAACTTTATCTGAATCAACAAATAAACCTTGATTTCTATTATTGGTTTCGTTAGATTCAAATATTTTGTTTTGAGGATCAATCCGAATACCGACAGTATATGTATGATCGCCGTCTAACCAAAATGGATGATTAGCTGAGGGAGTTGCATAACGGTAGCTTTTTAAGCCTGTGTCTTCTCCTGCCTGTAAACCATTTTTAATTTCGTAAGTACCTAGTTTAAAGTCGCCACTACCGATTCGATCATCTCTGGAAATAAAGATATCAAAGGAAAAGGGGGTAAGAATATCTTCATTACCATTATTAACAACAGAAAAATCTAGATTTAAAGCCTGTCCTTCTCTTATTTTCTGTTGAATAATATTGAAAACATTACCCGTTAGATCTATTGTCATAAGCTTTATTATTTAAAATACTCCAAGCAACTGTAATCTATTTAATGTTATTAAGTATTGGTTTACATTGAAATTGGTAATTCTTCTATTATTTGTATATTTTTTAGATAAAGATAATTTAATAATTTAAGTAATCATACTGGCTAAAAAGAGCTTGAATTCAAAGCTTTTTTAGCAAAAATATCAAACAAACAGTATTTTATAGTAAGCAAAATTCTTGAAATCAAACATAATTGTCTTTAATATTACTTACCAAAAAACACTAACATATCAATCATAGTAAGTAATTACAATTAAAAGATATATAGCTTAAATAATTACGTATTTACACATAATTTTTAGCCTGGCTTTATAAGTTGCTAATCATTTAATTTGGCGTGGTTGCCCCGATAAGCGACTAGCAAACCCGTAGTAAATGTAATCAAAAATACATAAAAAAGAAAAAGAAGCACGTTTGATGGTTGTGCTTCTCTCAACTATATTACCGAGTTGATAGTAGTAATAGACTTATTATCTGTTACTACCATATTTATTATTCCATAGGTATCTTGTAATGTAGTCAGCTTCATCTAATCTTTGTTATGATTACGCCTTAATGTGTAGATATGTATACTGGAGATAGTAAATATTTACTTAGGTGATTAATGAAATCTTTTTTCTTGAGCAATCATTTTGGCAGTGATCGCACCACCGATAAAACCAAATAAATGTCCCTGCCAAGAAATACCGATGCGCGAAGGAAATACGCCCCAGAGTAAACTACCATAGACTATAGCGACAAATACTGATAGGGCGATCGAAGGTATATTTTTTTGAAAATAGCCTCGCAGCAATAAAAAACCTAGATAGCCATAGATTAAAATACTCGCACCAATATGAACTGAATCAGGGGCACCAAAAATCCAAACTCCTATACCACCGACAATAGCACTGATCAAAGAGACAATATAAAAATCACTTGTTTCTTGGATCATAGTCAACCATCCCAAGGTAATAAACGGGATAGTATTTGCTATCAGGTGTCCAAATCCGCCATGCAGAAAAGGGGCTAATAAAATACCTGTTAACCCGATTGGTTGACGAGGTTTAATACCATAATTATCTAAACTGCCTTGGAAGACAAACAAATCAAGGATTTCGATTGCCCAAAATAGAATGACCGAAATAATTAAAACCTTAAGTTCTTTCAAAACTAGTCTCTTCTTCGCTGATTTTCGATAATAGCTACTCATAGTCGATTATAAATTATCTACCTGGACATTTGCTGGCAAAATTTCACCGCGATTGGTTAGTCAATCTATTCAATGAGGTGAGGTGGGTTAAGAGGCGATGATTATTGCGCAGTTTTGAGTCTAAGAAATTGCAACAATAAATTCTGTTAAGGGCGCAATAAATCAACTGCTCAATTATCTCTATGCTCCACCTGTTTTGTCGAGTCAGAAATCAATTGTCAAAAGTTGGTATTTAAAAAATGAAGTGAAAGAATTATGATATATATCAACGCTATCTGTTCTCAGATTGGGCTTGTCTGTTATGCATAAAAACCATATTAGAGAGCAGACAAAACATAAAAATTAATATTTATAGAGAAAATAAAATATTTCTCTCAGGGTAAAATATCTTCAGATTAGGAGGAATTAAAATAGATGAAGAGATTGTTAGGCATCATAGCTGCTTTGTTATTGATTGTAGGTTCTTGGGGATTTGCAGGGGCAGCCCAAGCAAATGAAAGAGGAATATTTACTATACAGCCTTCGGCACTATTAGCTCGTGTGAATACAGCTGATGCCAAACGTCAAGAGTTAATTAGGGGAAAACTAGATTTAAATAATAGTGACGTGCGAGAATTTCGGCAATTGCCAGGATTTTATCCTAATCTTGCCAGCAAAATAATTCAAAACGCCCCTTATGATACAGTTGAGGATGTATTAGACATTCCTGGTTTAAGTGATACTCAAATAGAACGATTACAGGCAAATCTAGATAAGTTCATCGTCACAGAGGTAGAAGCCTCTATGAACGCTGGAGATGATCGCTACAATCCTGGACTATACTAACAATCAATAATTATCATATTGATTTTTGTAACCACGTTTGTTGATCGGACGTGGTTTTTTTGTTGATATATGGCATGATCAATCCCAATCAATCAAAATGTGTCAAATCGATTTAAATTGAATTATCCTAAGTTCGATGTAGTAGTGGTAGGTTCAGGGGCAGCTGGGCTTTACGGGGCTTTGTGTTTATCTAATAGTTTAAAAGTTGCTCTCATTACCAAAGACCAGCTTAATACTGGTGCAAGCGACTGGGCGCAGGGAGGAATTGCTGCTGCGATTAGTCCTGATGATTCGCCTCAATTGCATTTAGAAGATACCTTAAAAGCTGGGGCAGGATTATGCGATCGCGATGCCGTAGAATTTCTAGTTAAAAAAGCTGCTGATTCAATTAAATCTTTAGTAGAGATGGGTGTTGCTTTTGATCGAAATCAAAGTAAGTTATCCATGACTTTGGAGGCTGCCCATTCTCGTCCTCGGGTACTTCATGCTGCTGACACTACAGGTAGAGCTATTGTGGCTACATTAGCCCAACAAGTATTACAACGTGACAACATTCAAGTTATATCTCAGGCTTTTGCCTTACAACTATGGCTCAATTCAGATACAGGTAAATGTCAGGGAATTAGTGTTTTAAAAAACAATACGATAACTTGGATTCAAGCTTCAGCGACAATTCTGGCGACAGGGGGAGGAGGACAAGTATATTCTCAAACTACTAACCCAGATGTAAGTACAGGAGATGGAGTTGCGATCGCTTGGCGAAGTGGTGCAATTATTAGAGACACGGAATTTGTACAATTTCATCCTACAGCTTTAACTGTCCCAGGTGCGCCCAGATTTTTGATTAGTGAGGCAGTTAGAGGGGAAGGAGCGCATTTAATCGACAAAGAAGGCAGACGGTTTGCTTTTGATTACCATCCAAACGGAGAATTAGCCCCCAGGGATGTAGTAAGTCGAGCTATTTTTACTCATTTGCAAAAAACTGGCGAAAGTCAAGTTTATTTAGATCTTAGACCAATTCCTGAAGATAAAATCCGCTATCGTTTTCCCAACATTATTCGTGTCTGTCAACATTGGGACGTAGATTTATTTACCAAACCCATTCCCGTGACTCCTGCTGCTCATTATTGGATGGGTGGGATTGCTGTAGACACGATGAATCAAACTTCAATTCCAGGATTATACGCCGTCGGCGAAACTGCCAGTACAGGGGTGCATGGGGCAAATCGTCTAGCAAGTAATTCCCTACTAGAATGTGTGGTTTATGCTTCACAACTTGCCAAACTCCAACCTGATTCTTTACCGACAGTTAGTCCCTCAGAAACATTAGAAGTTTTTACTGATTGGGAAGAATCAATACAGTTAGTTACTTCTGTTAGAGAGCAACTTCCCGATTTAATGTGGGATAGTGCAGGAATCTGCCGTACAGCAGTGACTTTAGAACAGGCAATCGCAACTGTGACTAACTGGCGATCGCAACTTCATAATTTACCTTTAAATCAATACGTATTGAATTTATCTCCTCAACAAGAAATTAAGCTAAATTCTACTTCAGCAGCATCTCAGTTAAAACTGTATGGGGAAACTCTTAACTTACTTGATATTGGCTATTTGATTCTTAAAAGTGCTGCTTTTCGTACCGAAAGCCGAGGTGGACATTATCGTCTGGATTATCCCCGCACAGAAGCAGCTTGGTCAAAACACACAGTTATTCAAGGGAATGATATCAGTCGTAATGAAAATTAAAACCGCGAAGCTGTAAGCTATAAGCCATAAGCTGTAAGCTACAAGGCTCTGTTAAATGAAGAAATTAGAACTCAAGGTGTATTTTGGCGACACTTGAGAGGTGTTGACTTGAGTGATGCTAACCTGAGAGATGCCAACCTAATAGGTGTTGACTTGAGTGATGCTAACCTGAGAGGTGCCAACCTAATAGGTGTTGACTTGAGTGATGCTAACCTGAGAGGTGCTGACTTGAGTGATGCTGACTTGAGTGATGCTGACTTGAGTGATGCTGACCTGATACTAAATCCTGTTCTCATAGGTCACTTTAAGGTGATGTAAGTCAGAAGTCAGAAGTCAGAAGTCAGAAGAGTTACAACTACTTTTACAAGATTAATAAAGGTATATTTTGTCAATCGGATTTAGTATGAGAGGTGCTGACCTGAGAGGTGCTGACCTGAGAGGTGCCGACCTGAGAGGTGCCGACCTGAGAGGTGCCGACCTGAGAGGTGCCTACCTGAGAAATGCCGACCTGAGTGATGCCAGTGTCGAAAATCCGCGCTTTAGTAATAATAGTTTGGGAATTTCAAAATCCCTGAAACAAGACCTAATTGGACGAGGAGCAATTTTTGAAGATTTGCAAGGCAAAGGATCTAGAGTTTTAACCCCTGTCTAAGCGATCGCTTCTACTTCTTGGTAAGGTGGGCATTCTCAATACGGTTTTTGGCAACGTACGCACCTTGCCACTCCCTCAACGAGAAATATCTTCAGAAAAATTATTGCATATAGTTGTATGCACATGATATCTTGATGTAAAGTTCTATCATGACTAAGGAAATACAACCCAAAACCGTTTTGGCGTATATCGACGAACGTGGAAAAGAGCCATTTACGGAGTGGATTGAAAGCTTGAAGGATCGAAAAACGGTAGAACGGATTAGAGTAAGGCTAAGACGGCTGGAAAGCGGTTTATACGGGGATTGCCAGTCTGTAGGGGAAGGCGTTTCAGAACTGAGACTATTTTTCGGTGCAGGTTACCGCATCTATTTTGGAGAGGACGAAGGTAACATTGTCATCTTGCTCTGTGGCGGTGACAAGAGCAGTCAAAGTCAGGACATTAAAGCTGCCAAAATATACTGGAAGGACTATCAAGATAATGGATAAGAAGAGAAAATATCGCAGTATCGATCAGATTGACGAAGCCTATTATCGCAATCACCCCGATGAGATCGAAAGCTATCTGATGACGGCTTTTGAAGAGTATGCGAAAGATGGCTGTACCTCTGCCCTGTTATCATCCTTGCGGATGATTGCTCGTGTCAAAGGCATTTCTATGCTGGCAGAGGAAAGCGGAATCACGCGCAATGGCATTCAAAAAGCCCTTTCGGAAAAGGCAAAGCCAGGGTTTGAGACGGTGAACGCTATCGTCAATGCTATGGGTTACGGCATTACGCTACAAAAGCTACCTGGTTCACAAACGTCTGATTATCACGCTGAATAAGAGCGCATAACGCTAGCTTCTGCGCCTTGCCGATATCCAAAAAATTCACGTTGACGGCTGATCAAAAGCTGTCCTGATGTCATTTTTTGATCTCCTTTGATAACTTATTATCGATGCTGGGTTGTACTTGGTTTTACCCCAACTACGCGATCGCTCATACTTCTTGGTAAGGCGAGGCACACCCCACCATACATTTGGCTGGAAGTTGATAAACCGCGTTTACTTTGAAACTATTAGCTTATAAGTAATCTGTTGTAGGCTTTTTAAGCCCGTTAAAGAACCTTTAATTAATCTGGTTGCAGCTACAGGCTGTTGAAGCAAGGCGATCGCCATCGACAATCCTTGTAAATTACCATCTTGATCAATAGCTTTACTCAAATCAGGAATATTACCTGCTAAATCATCACTGACTACTCGCAACATTGCCACAGATAGGCCTCTTTGTTGTAACTCTTTGATATAACCATAGCCTTCCATATCGACAACGCTGACAGGATATTGTTGACTTAATTTTTGTTTGGCTTTAGCTTGGTAGATTAGGCGATCGCTTGTTAAACCAGTAACGAAATCAACTGCTAATTTTTGCTGAATTATAGTATTCAAACTGATATCTAAATTTAAATATTCATGATGGAGATTCCAACAAGATTGATAAAGTACTGGATCACCAACTGTATATTGAGGTACAAGACTGCCACATAAACCCATAATCAAGACTTTTTGGGGTTTTGTAACCTTAAAAACGCGATTAGCTAATATCTGTTGCACATGATTCATGCCAATAGCAATTGAGACAACTTGAGGATTTTTAACTTGCTCAACCTGGTACAAGCCTCCCCTCTGCCTTCTAGCTTGCTTTAAACCCCGACATACCGCTTGGTATTCTGCCCCTTGAGGTACGACAATAGTATCAATAGCTAAATTCACATCTAAGAAGTATTAATTTAAATTATTTATGTCCGTAACTAAAACCGAAAACCAAGCTAACTTATGGCGCAAAATTAGAGAAAATGGCACTACAGTTATAGTTGCGCTACTTTTAGCCTTCTTAATTCGGGTTTTTATTGCTGAACCTCGCTATATTCCTTCTGAGTCCATGTTTCCCACCCTATCAACTGGCGATCGCCTAGTAGTAGAAAAAGTGGGATATAAATTTCATCCTCCAGCTAAAGGAGATATTATCGTTTTTGAACCACCAACCAAATTAAGACTTTTGGGTTACGAAAAAAACCAAGCCTTTATCAAAAGAGCGATCGCGACTGAAGGAGAAACCGTAGCCATTAAAGATGGTATTGTCTATGTCAATAATCAACCCTTAACAGAAAACTATATTGCTGCACCCCCAGAGTACGATCTCCTGCCCGTTACAGTCCCAGAAGGACAACTATTTGTGATGGGAGACAACCGCAACAATAGTAATGATTCTCATATCTGGGGGTTTTTACCAACAGAAAATGTTATCGGTCATGCCATCTTACGTTTTTGGCCTCTAGACCGTATTGGTACAGTTTAAACTACCATGACTAAACTCTGTACTTTTGACTTTTGACTTTTGACTTCACTCAACCAGGGTTTTAGAGACTGATGCAAAAAGTCTACTGTTTCCCAAACTGTCTTTGATAAACGATTTCTTCCTTATGGGATTCTAGCTTAATATCAGAGCGAGGATATGCCACACACAACAAAGCATATCCTTCTGCTTGTAATTCTGGCGAGACACCCATGCCATCACTTTGTTCTACTTCTCCAGAGAGAATTTGAGCAGCACAAGTAGTACAAACCCCTGCACTACAGGAAAAAGGTAAATCAATACCTGCATTTTGGGCAGCATCTAAAATAGTTTGTGATTCTACCACTTGAATAGTATGGGTTTGACCTTGGTGGTTGATTTCAACAGTGTAAGTGTTGGACATTTATACAAATACGAATTTCGCTGAATTAATTTAACTAGGATTTATTATCTTCTCACAATCTGATATGTCAGCAGTAGGAGAAATTGAATTAAAAAGTAGTGTATTGTCAAAAACTTTAAGAAATGTTTCTGGTATTCTCATCTAGAAATCGGAGTTTCAGTGTATGCTTTTCGTTAAGTCACATATTACTCTACTAGCAAATAGAGCATACTGTGACCATTCATTGAACATTGAATATTAAACATCATTGGTAAATGATAAATGTTTTAAGCCTACTTCTTTGCCAGAGATGACAAATGTTAAATGTTCAATGTTAAATGAAATGACAGGTGGTCAGCGTGAGGAGTAGCGAATTAATGAATTTTCGATATAGAGCCTTAGAAACTCTCAAGCAAACTAGTAGAACATTTTATATTCCTATTGCCCGTCTACCAGGAAATTTACAAGATGCAGTTGCATCAGCTTATCTGTGTATGCGCGCGATCGACGAGATAGAAGATACTCCTGACCTTGATAATCAGACTAAAGCTGAACTTTTGCGTAGTATTAGCCTTAGAATACAAGAGATAAGCGATATTGACGCTTATGAAGCTATTGCAACCGATTTAAGTCCCTATAGTGAGGTTTTACCTCAGGTTAGTTTAGATATTGGCAAATGGGTAAGTCTTGCCCCAGAGTCGATCGCGCCACGGGTTTGGGATGCAACCGCAGCTATGGCAGATCGGATGGCTTATTGGGCAGAGCAAAACTGGACAATTACTACCGAAGCGGATTTGGATCGTTATACTTTTAGCGTTGCTGGGGCAGTAGGTTTATTATTATCAGATCTGTGGAGTTGGTATGATGGTACTAAAACTAACCGCACGCAGGCGATCGCTTTTGGACGTGGGTTACAGGCAGTTAATATTGTCCGTAATCAAGAGGAAGATGCCTTTAGGGGCGTAAGCTTTGTGCCTGATGGGTGGACTAGTCAAGATGTTCAAGATTATGCTCGTCGCCAACTCCAACAGGCTAATTTATATATTCAAGCACTACCGAAAAATAGTCCTGCCCTCGATTTTTGCCAGATTCCTTATATTTTAGCCAAAGGTACTCTAGATGCGATCGCGATCGGCAAACCCAAACTAACCCGACATGATGTCTTAAATTTGGTAGAAAAGTTCACCAATGTTAAGTCTGCTTGAGTGAAGTCAGAAGTCAGAAGTCAGAAGTCAGAAGTCAGAATGAAGACTTTGTAATAGTGATTATTTGTTCCTTATTTCTTATTTCTTATTTCCTACATCCTACTTTCTACTTAAAAAGATTTATCCTTGCAAAATCGCCTGTAAACGGCTGCGGAATTCGCCTTTAGGATGACCACCTTTAACTTCACCCAGAATTTGAAAATCTGCTTCTGGTGACTCACACACAATATAAGTGGGCCAACCCATATCTTTTTTATCAGGATATTGTGTCATGAGAATTTGACGATACTTGCGATAGGTAGCTGTATCTTGCATTTTGACATCGATAAATTCTAAATCTAATTCGTTGGCAACTTTGGCATCGTAAAAGGACATTTTATGGCACGTACCACAGTCTTCAGAAGAAAATTTAATCAGAGCTTTAGTCATGGTTAATCGTTTAAAATCTGGGGAATATCTAAAATTCCAATAATTTCAATGATTAAATTGTAGAGGTAATTACCGACTTAATTATTAGTTTTAGAGAAATTTTGCATAAGGCTCATACCATTCGATTGGTTATGGGTTATTTGTCAATTGATTCAATTTTTGCTTTTCCCAAGCTAAAGCAGAACTAACAATTTTATCTAAACAATTATGCTGTGGTTGCCAGCCCAAAACCTGACGAATCTTATCTGCTGAGGCTACTACACAGGCAGGATCGCCTGGACGACGAGACGTTTCGATAACGGGAAAATCAACTCCTGAAATTGCTCTGATTTTGGCTAAAACCTCTTGGACACTGTAACCAGTACCATAGCCACAGTTTAAAATTTGACTGCTGGATTCTTTTTCTAAATATGCCAAAGCATCCACATGAGCAGCTGCTAAATCTTCTACATGAATATAGTCCCTAATGCCTGTGCCGTCAGGAGTAGGATAGTCTGTGCCAAAAATACTAGCAGATGGACGAATGCCTAAAGCAGCATCACAGCCTATTTTAATTAAATGAGCAGCTTTTTTGCCCATTTGACCAATTTTTCCTGAACTGTCGGCTCCTGCAACATTAAAATAACGTAAGATCACATACTTGAGTTCTGAAGCTAGAGCGTAGTCGCGAATAATCTGTTCACTCATTAATTTCGATTGACCATAAGGGTTAATCGGTAAGGTAGAAGATGTTTCTTGTACGGGATATTCCTTGACTTCTCCGTATACTGCTGCCGTGCTAGAAAACACAAACTGGTTAACATCAAACTTTTGACAACACCGTAACAAATTAATTACATTACAAGTATTGTTATAGTAATAAGCTAAAGGATTTTCCACAGATTCAGGTACAGAAATACTGGCTGCAAAATGTAGCACTGCCTGGAATTGGTATTGAGCGAAAACTTGGGCTAAATACTCTGTATCGTTAAGATCTCCTTTGATTAATTCTCCATACAATACCGTCTCTGCTGAACCTGTTGAGAGGTTATCGTAAATTACAATCTCATAGCCAGCTTCTCCCAGTTTTTTTACTGTATGAGAGCCGATATAACCAGCACCACCAGTCACTAAAATCCTTGTCATAGTAATTCATACCTATAAATTAGTATTGCTCCGCAATTCATTATAGTTAAGGAGTAAATATTTAATACCTAATTTTAGACAAAGATTTGAGCGTAATTTTATGCTTAGAAATATTTGCTGCTAATAATTTTCAGTAATTTTAAAGACGATTTAAGAGTATTTTACTGCCTTATGAGAGAATTCATATTAATTACATAACTTCTAGATTTGAAATTTAGTTTCAATAATTGCTATGTTCAATAGCAAAGCTATATTTTAATTTAAATAGTTACAAAATATGATTTTATTAGAGTAAATTATCAAGCTACCAATTGTGCCATCCATGCCTCGTGCGTCTAAACTAAAATTTGATCGTGGGACTTTAATTTTACATCCGCCACCCAAAGGAAAAGCCTGGTTAGACTATGCTACCTGGGACGATCGCGTGGAAAAGTTTCGCATTCCTGCTATTTACTATCGTCCTCTAGTGGAAGCTTTACAAGCAGACGATAAAGAAATTATTGATGAAGCGAAGGAGTTTTATAATCTTGATCTCAAATCTATATCAGGTTTTGAACCCTACCCTCATCAAGCAGAGGCACTACAGGCATGGAAACAAGCAGGTAGGCAGGGAGTGGTAGTATTACCGACGGCAGCAGGTAAAACTTATCTTGCTCAGTTAGCAATGCAAGCAACTCCTCGCACGACTTTAATAGTCGTTCCAACTTTAGACTTGATGCACCAGTGGTATGCTCAAATTGAAACCGCTTTTCCCAAAGCAGAAGTGGGCTTACTAGGAGGTGGTTCACGTGATCGCACTCCGATTTTGATCGCTACCTACAATAGTGCTGCTATTCATGCGGAAACTTTAGGTAATCGTTACGCACTTCAGATTTTTGATGAGTGTCATCACTTACCCACAGATTTTTTTAAAGTCATTGCCGAATATGCGATCGCTCCCTATCGTTTGGGGTTAACTGCTACTCCTGAACGTAGTGATGGTACGCACCGTCACCTGGATACTTTGATTGGCAAAATTATTTATCGTAAAACCCCTGAACAACTGGCAGGGGTAGCCTTAGCTGCTCATAAAATTGTCCAGATGCGAGTAAAATTATCTGAATCAGAACAGGCAACATATAATCAAGCGATCGCTATTCGCAATAAATTTTTACGTCAATCGAATATCTCTTTAAGTAGTCTGGAAGGCTGGCAGCTATTTGTCCAAGCCAGCGCGCGATCGCCTCAGGGTAGACAGGCAATGTTGGCACATAGAGAAGCTAAAGAAATCGCTTTGGGAACAGATGCCAAACTGCGGGTTCTAATTGATTTAATTACTCAACATCAAACTGAACGGATTTTAATTTTTACCAATGATAACGTCACTGTTTATCGAATTTCCCAGCAATTCTTAATTCCTGCTATTACCTACCAAACTGCCGTTAAAGAACGCCATGATATCTTAACCAGATTTAAAGCAGGAGAATATAAAACTTTAGTTGCTTCTCATGTTCTTAATGAAGGGGTGGATGTACCCGATGCCAGAATTGCCGTTATCCTCTCTGGTACAGGTTCAAGCAGAGAATATATTCAAAGACTCGGTAGAGTGCTGAGAAAAGGCAATACCAGCAACAAACAGGCAATCTTATACGAAGTTGTCACCGCTAATACTAGCGAAGAAAGAACTTCTGAACGCCGTCGTGGAGAGAAAGACGAGGAAACAACTCCGTATCGTCAGTTAGAACTTGTGGCTTTATCTAAACCCAAGCCCAAAAAGAAACAACAATTTAAAGCAGCAGAAGCATCTGAGCCTTGGAATAGTGAAGAGGAGTAGGGCAGACAAGTAAGTAGCAAGTAGCAAAAAAGGTAGTGAGTAGTAGGTAGTAGGTAGTAGGTAATAAATCAAAGGCTAAAAGCTGATAGCTAATAGCTGATAGCTTTTTTAAAAACTCAAGGTAGTCCGAATTGTGCCAATTACTAAATCATCCGCCTTGGATTGATCGCTTTCTGGTTCAGTAATCCAAACTACTCCAGGAGTAATAGCAATATTATCGTTGACTTGATATTGATAAAAAGCCTCTAAATGTAGAGAACGGTTGCCATCTTCCCCCAGATTATCATTATTAACAGCATCAATCGAAGAATTTGTTACAGTCGGTTCTGTTCCCACTACAATCCCGCCTAAGCTACCTTCCCTACCCAAGTCTGGTAAAGCCAAAGTTGCTGCCCAATTCCAGATATCCTGTGTACCACGAGTAATTTGTTGATTGGGAGTCGAAAGATTGCTAACTTTACTCAATCCACCCCAGCCACCAATTACCAGGCGCTCGCTAATTGTCCAAGATAGCTCTAAACCATAGGAATTGCTGACAGTTAAGGCTGCTTCATTAAATAATTCGGCAGTTTGTGCTTGTAGATTGGCTCGTTGTGTACCTGTTCCTGTATCGCTTTGATTGTAGCTATGAATATAAGTAGCAGCTAAATTCAGGTTATCTATGGGAGCGATCGTAATTTGTCCTAACGCACTATAAGCACCATTGAATAAACCATTGCCAGGACTAGATTCATTGGCACTAGAAGCTAAATAACCAGCACTAATTTCAACTTGCTTGATAGGGCGATGGCTAATTCCCAGACCAGCATCTCCTGAAGAATAGTAAATAGGATTACGAGTACCAAAAGTGGAAATTGCACCCAAACCCCCATCTCCATCCAAACGATTAATGGTAGGAGCGAGATCATCAGCAGTTATGCCTGTTGCACCAACAATCACGTCAATTTTATTACCTACTCCGAACGTATATTGTAGTTTTTCTAACTCTAAATTATCGCTATTGGGAGCAGCAAAAGCTAAATTTCCTTCAAATGTATTAGTTTCTAGCGAAAAACCAGGAAACTCGGAATTAGATAGTCTCGTAAATAATAAATCATCGCCATTAAAGCTAGTTTCAAGTTCTAACCTTAACCGACTGCCTAAAATAGTGCTGTTTGACCCTGAATCACTAGATAAAATACTACCCAAACCGATAATTGCTTCACCTTTGAGCTTAGTGGTAGTAGAAAATTGTGTTGCTTCTAAATCTCCTATACGAGCCTGAGAACCGTCAGTTCTGCCCTGCAAGATCGCTAAGTCTGACTGAAACTCTTGCATCAAACGTAATATAGTGTCAACATCAGTTTGCTCAATATGACCAGAATTAGTAATAATGCCTTCAATTTTATTCAAACAAGCATTGAGTCCTGCGACAAATTCTGAGCGATTAATTGCTTGCTCGCCTCGATAAGTGCGATTAGGAAATCCACTAATGCAACCATAGCGATTAATCAAATTTTTTAAAGCTTCATAAGACCAATCTGTAGGTTTTATATCAGACAATTGCTCAAGCTTATTTGCCTGGGTAAATAATAGTTGAGTTTTGTTTGTGGTTACATCAAAATTGTCAACCAAATCTGCTTGACGCTCATTAATTTTGGGTGTGATTTTATCCTGTTGGTTTAAATTAAATTTGGGGATTTCTGGTAGCGCAACTGCCTTAGAATTTGATGATAGTAATAGATAAATAACAAAAATAGGGATTATTTGCTTAATTTTCTCCCAGCGTTTAGACATTACATAACCCTCACTCACACACCAAATATCAAATTGAAATGCTTTTTAGCATCTAAATTAACCACAAAATAAATTTCGCAGCCAACTGTAGCACCAATGTTCAACATTAGTGTTCACTTGGCTAAAATAAAAGAATTTTTATGATTATTTAATCTCTCCCCATTTTGGCATCAGCAAAAATTAATTGGGAGAAAAAGTTTAGGTTATAAATTGCTATGAACAAATTTAAATTTTTCGTAGCAAATGACCATAAACACCAATATATTTTAATATTATTTCATTTGACATAACAAAAGAAGTGAGTCAGCCAAAACCAACTCACTTGAAGAATCTATTTATCGTATTTTTAAGCTAACTTAGAACTTAAAGCTTATCTAAAATTAACTACAAGATGTTGTTCGGTTTATTAATTAGCTAGCTTTATACCAAGTAACATTACGTCCTTTGGTTGCCCAGAACATATCATGAATTTTCTGTACCACTTCTATTAATTCGCTAGCGTGTTCGATGCTAACCTCTACTTTACAAGCAGAACAGAGTTTGGCAGCTTTCCAAAAAGTATCATGCAAATCAGGATATTGCTCCAAATGCACAGGTTTAAAATAGTCTGTCCAAAGAATTAGTAAATCTTCTTTAGTTTTTTGTGCTTGTTCTTCTTTAATCGCAATATAGCGAGAAAGTGTATTTTGGTAAGCAATATTAGCAGCCTTGTCATCAACAGCAGGAGCTTCTAGATCAATAATTTTCTTGGTCATTGATACTACCGCCTCAGCCGTAATACGAGCGGAAGCGGGATCGTATACACCACAAGGTCCATCACAATGAGCATGAACTTCAGGTGCAGGCAAGTAATTTTTGATCTGGGTAATAATTTGTTTCAGTATCATAATTTATGGTTTTCTTTTTCTAGAATACGCGATTAACTATGCCTGTACAGGGATTGTAATCGCGATTTTAGTTACTTAAAACAGCAATAATTTAGGATTAGGATAGAAAGATACAAAAAAGAATAGATCGTGATGATCCATCTTTTTCCCTATCTTCTTTTAGCTTAGTGTGATTTAAGGTACGTTTGCAAGCTCAAAAATCTTTAACTTTTTTGAGCTATATCAAAACAAAAAGACAATTATTCATTAGATAAAGTTCAGCATCTAGACTAACTGCCACCACTAGGATTTACTTTGTCAATTACAGTTAAACTACCATCTTCCCCTACCTGCCAAACATCATAGCTACCAACTACATCGCCATTCTCATCAATATCGACATTACCACTAGCTCCCTGGAAATTAATATCTTCTCCTTGACGAACTAATTTCATTGCCTCACAAGCGTTAGTAACTTCGGTACCTGGAGCATTTGCTACTTCTAGAAGTTTGCTTTTAATTCCTTCTCCTGTATTAGCGTCACTTGCTTCAGCTGCCAGCATCATAAGAATGGCTGCATCCCAATTATGAGGAACATAAGCAGTTAATTCCTTGTTCGTTTTTTCGTTCCACAAAGTAGTAAATTCTTCTAATGCCTTACCGTTAGCCCCTGGGACAGTTCCTATAGCTCCAGCAATAATTGATTTTCCATCAGCAGTCTTACCTACCTGACGGATAAAATCATCAGAATAAACTCCATCTGTGAGAAGAACTGTTACCCCATCAGTTAATCCTTGCTCAAAAGCAGATTTGAGTAAGACACTACCTGTTTCAGCATACAATACTGCTGCTACTGCATCGGGTTTACCACTAAAAGCTGCTTTAGCTTCACTATCTAAAGTTGCTGCCTTAGCATCATAACGCACAGGTTGACCGACAATATTACCCTTAGCTTTTTTAAATGCTGCTACAAATTGTTGTTCAAAACCTACACCATAATCATTATTAATAACAACGGTAGAAACGTTTTTAAAGCCTTGTTTCTGAGCCAAGGCTGCTAATGCTTGAGATTGATAGGTATCTGGTGGTGCAGTCCGCGCCCAATAACCATTAAATTCACCGTTTTTCGCTCGCTCGGTAAATACAGGACTAGTACTACCAGGAGACACCATCATCACCTTATTACGTACCGCGACATCTACTGCTGCACCTGAAACACTACTGGCAAAAGAACCGACTACTCCAGCCACCTTATCCACTTCAGCCAGTTTAGTCATGGCACTACTACCAGCACTGGGATCTGTCTGATCATCTTCATTGGTTAAACTGACAGAGGCTTCGTTGACCCCACCACATTCATTGATTGTATCTACCGCTAGCTGAACGGCAGCGGGCCAATTTTGACCGATAGAAGCTAAATCGCCCGTAATCGGAGCTAAAGTCGCTAATTTAAGTCCCTCTTTTTGTTCTGCTTGAGGTTGACCATTGTTGCCAGCATTACTAGCCGAATCGCCTCCTCCTCCTTGACAGGAAGTTGTCAGTATAGCAGCACTGATACACAATAGAGGCAGCATGATTTTAGAGGTAAAACGGTTTCTCTGAGAAACTACTCCTTGAAAATATTTCATATCTAGAAATTTTAGTCTCACTCCAGTCCAGGTTTAATAGATTGGAATTGTACTCGAAATCTTAAATATGATCCGTCAAACAAGCAAAAAAAAAACTTTTCTTAAACTGTACGGAGAGGGGGGGATTCGAACCCCCGATGAAGTTTACACCCCATAACTCCTTAGCAGGGAGCCGCTTTCAACCGCTCAGCCACCTCTCCACAAGAGCATCGAGTAAGCATTATAGCAGATTAGTCGATGCTAGGGAAAGCAATAAGTTAATTAAAATTAAATATCGATGAATTAAAACTTAAACAGGACTGCTATAACCATATGTAAAAATGTTAGGACATTTTTGAAATACTACTTCCTACTTCCTACTTACGAGCCGATTACTATTAATGTCCCAATCTAATTTTGTACGGCTATATCAGCCTATTTTTCTAAAATACGAAATAAAAGTAACTGGCTGCTCTGTTCATCATTGAAATTATCGTCGCTAATTAAAAGTAAACTTTTGCTACCGTCAGGTAAACGTGGTCCCAAAGTCATGCCTTCGAGATTATCTAAATAAATTCCCAATTTGGATAAATCAAATAATAGTTGTTTGGTTAAAGGTCTAATAGCAGTTAAATTACCTTTGAGACTAGCAATATTACTAGTATCAGTAGCATTGCCAATTACCACTTGGAATATCTTAGCTCCTGAGCCTGTAAAGCCAAAAGTCCGTTCTAAACTAATTAAATAACCTTCGGTTGGTAATGCTATCAATTCTGTTAGTCCATTAGCGATAACTTCAGGAGGTGCGGGTTCAAGTAAATATAAATGTTCTGCTACTACAATTGGACTACCTACAGGATTAATAACATAATGTAGTAAACGAATTTTCGCTTGTGCTTCTTCTTCTAAAGATTTATCTTGAATCAAGGCTGATTCAGTGGCAGTGAACAAACGAAAAGGATCTTCAGGTAAACCAGTACGATTAATAGTTAAAGCTTCAAATGCCAAATTTTCTTGAATTCCTTGAGGTTGATCTGGCTTTTGGCTATCTAAATAACGTTGTGGTAAGGGCAGATCGAGTAACTTTTTGCCTGTTTCTGGTGCAAATTCGGCAATAAAAGGCTGAATGTTTTTAGTTGGATTCCCTTCACTAGAGATAAAAATAGTATTTCTAGGAGAAAGAGCTAGTCCTTCTGGATCGATGCTTTCGGTTGGATAATTATTGCCTTGTTCATCTTGGAGAAACGTTACTTTTTCTGGTTGAAAACTAGCAATTTTCAGTTGGTTATTATCAGCCTGTTGAACTTCTAGTTTAAAGGTATAAAAACGCACAGGCGATCGCCTGCCTCGATCATCAGACAAGACATAAAACCGATCCTGTTGGCGATTATAAGCGATCGCTGATAATCCACCTATTTTAGTATTTTGGAAAGTTGCTTTAGGAATTTCGTATTGAGCGACAAATTCTAAAGTCAAAGGACGAAACATTCTCTCTGTCGCTGATACTCTCCGAGGTGGACTACAAGCTGGTAACAAAAAAAGTAACCAAATTAAAAATAAATTAACTAAGTATTTTAAAGACAATTTTATCTGGCAATTTTTCACAGTTTTTATAATGCTAATATCTGTCAAATTAAATATAAAATGGTACGAATTGCAATCTCATCTATCTAAAGAAAAAGCTTGATCCAAGTTAATTTGTCAGCCAAGCTGCAAATTCCTGAGTAAAAGTACCATCAAAAATTGCTTGACGAATTTGTTGTGTAAAACGGATTAATTCTGTGATGTTGTGAACTGATAGCATCATATAACCTAACATCTCACGCGATCGCACCAGATGATTTAAATAAGCACGACTAAAATTCTGACAGGCGTAACAAGAACAGGTAGGATCTAGAGGTTGATAATCTCGTTTATACTGAGCATTTTTAATATTGATTCGTTGACCTTGGACTAAAGCTGTTCCATGACGACCCAAGCGAGTCGGAATCACACAGTCAAATAAATCTATACCAGATGCGATCGCCTGTGCCATTTCTCGATAAGTTCCTACTCCCATTAAATAGCGAGGTTTATCAGCAGGTAATAAAGGAGCAGTATGCTTGACCGTCGCATTAATTAATTCGGTGGTTTCTCCCACACTGACTCCACCAATTGCATAACCAGGTAAGTCTAATTCTGCTAGTTGTTCTACTGCTTGAGTTCGTAAATCGAGATGTATTCCTCCCTGAACAATTCCAAACAAAGCTTGCTTCTCAGGATTTTGATGAGCGGTAATACACCGTTTTAACCAGCGATAACTTCTATCTGTAGCAGCTTTTATTTGCTCTTTAGTGGCATCAGCAGGGGGACATTCATCAAATGCCATAATCACATCAGCACCCAAGGCATTTTGAATTTGAATGGATCGCTCTGGAGTAATTTCGATCATTCTACCGTCGCGAGGAGATTTAAAAATAACTCCTGTTTCGGTAATTTGGCGTAGGTCACTGAGACTAAAAACTTGAAAACCACCTGAATCAGTTAAGATTGGCTGATTCCAAGCCATAAAACTATGTAAACCTCCAGCTTCTTGGACAATATCTTCTCCTGGTTGTAAATGAAGATGATAGGTATTTGCCAGAATCATTTGCGCCTTGGCTACCTCAAGCTGTTGAGGAATAATTCCTTTGACAGTCGCCAAAGTGCCAACGGGCATAAATCGGGGTGTCTCTACAACACCGTGAGGAGTATGAAAAATTCCTGCCCTAGCTTCAGTATGGTTACAGACTGCCTGACATTCAAATGAAAATCCCACTATTTAATTTAATTAAGTACCTAATTACTGATGACTGATGACTGATGACTGATGACTGATGACTGATGACTGATGACTGATGACTAATGACTGGTCACTGAAATTCGTCGTCATCAAACTGCACATCCAAACGGGCAGACAAGACTTCTGTAACCATCGCTTCTATAGTTTCGGCATCAATATTTTTGGAGATACTTTGAGCTTGGGCAATGCGAGAGACAGGAATCAAGCGTAGCTGGCGATTATCTTGAATGAGGTCAAAACAAGTGAGATTATCAGTAGATCTACTTAGCTGTAAATAATCAAAACTTTGAATATTTAGATAGATTTTGCGATTAGCAACTAGAGTAGATTGATGGGAGTCACAAAATATTTCCTGAATTAATCCTTGACCTTTACTATTGACTTGTCCATCAACAGTATGAATATAGTGAACGTGACACAAATCAGCTAATAAACGTTTGATATCATCTTGGTTAATCACAATTCCCTCATCGACAATACAGGGAGCGGGTAAAGATTGCGTGCCGTGATGTTTATTCATAGGAAGTAGATTTGAATGATCAAGTTGCAGAGTATTGATATGTGGTCGTGAGAAATATGCCGTAAAAATAAAGTAGTCTATGAAACAATATTAGCCCAAGATTTCCCCAGTATTTTATCGAATTTTAATTTAGTATTGATCCAGGTCAAAAATGCCGATTCATTACCTTTGGTCATGGATAATTGAGTTAATTACTTCCTTTTTGAGCGCGGTAACATTTTATACAATTATACCGCTACCTACTCAGTGGACTAATAATTGGTCACGAATCGCTCGCTGGTGTCCTGTCGTAGGTTTACTGATCGGACTATTACTAGTTTTATTTAATTTACTGTTGAAGTTACTTAGCTTGCCTAACTTAACCCTCAGTGTTTTAACTGTGGCAGTTTGGATAGGGATAACAGGAGGCTTGCATTTAGATGGAGCGATGGATACCGCCGATGGCTTGTCAGTAACAGATAAAGAGCGTCAATTAGCGGTGATGAAAGATAGTGCAACAGGAGCATTTGGCGCGATCGCTGCTGTAATCATTATTTTATTAAAAACTGTAACGATCAGTGAAATGTCACTACCTCTCTGGTTAGTATTGCTAACCGCTACAGGTTGGGCGAGATGGGGACAGGTGATAGCGATCACATTTTATCCTTATCTCAGAGCTACGGGTAAAGGTGCATTTCATCAAGCCAATTTACGTCTACCTCAAGATATATTACTGGGTTTATTGTTTTTACTAGGCTTTAGCAGCCTCTGGCTAACTGTCGAATATCTATCCTGCTGGCAAATAGGCATTATAGTCTTAGGTAGTAGTGCGATCGCTCTAGGAACAGGATATTGGTTTTATAAACAACTAGGAGGGCATACAGGAGATACTTATGGAGCAGTAGTAGAATGGAGTGAAGTTTTAATTTTATGTTTGTTAACTGGAATTGGTAATTACTGATAACTGATAACTGACTAACGGCGTACAGTCAAAACATAATTACCTTTCCCTCCTTGGTCGTAGGCATTAACAATTACGTTATAAACACCATCTTGCGGAATAGTTACCTGAATCTGAGAGTTACTATTGTCGTCACTAATATCGTCGTTTTGCTCAATTATGTTGCCTTTGTTGTCAATTAGAGCTACAAAAGGATCGAATTCATCACTTTCGAGATAAATAGTAAAAGAATCACCTGCTTTACCCTCTAAAGGATAAGAATCATACAAGCTACCGTCTTCAGGAATTGTGCGATCGCCTGTTTCTAAAGTTCCTCTTTCCACATTTTCTAGTAAACGCGAACTATCTGAATTAGTAGCAATTTCTGATTCTGGATTTCCTGCTTCTGCTTCAAACACTTCCACATTTTCTTTGTCTTGATTGGCTTCTGTTTCTGAGTCGGCTGTTTCGGTATCCTCGTCAGTTGTTTCTTCACTATCTGAGACGGTTGTTTCGGTATCCTCGCCAGTTGTTTCTGACTGCTCTAATTCTGCTTCAGTGTCTTCATTTTCATTTGTTGTTTCTGAAAGATTTTCTTCTTCTTGAGCGACTTCTGAATCTTGGTTGTCAGTTGGCGAAGATTCTACACTTTCTTCAGAGTTTGATGGAATTACATCGGGAACACCAGGAAGAGTTTGTGGAGGCTGAGGTAAAACTTCGGTAGCAGCACCATTATCATTAACGTCAGGGGTGGCAGCAGTAGCTGGCTGTTCAGGCGGAGTAGTATTTTCTGTAGTTTCAGGTTGACTTGCAGTGTTATCAGTTTCAGGTATCGTAATTGTAGCTGGCTGTTTAGGCGGAGTAGTATTTTCTGTATTTTTAGGTTGACTTGCACTATTATCAGTTTCAGGTATCGTAATTGTAGCTGGCTGTTCAGGAGGAGTAGAGTTTTCTGTAGTTTCAGGTGTAGTAGTTGTGGCGGGTTGAGCCTCGGCAACATCAACTGGAGTAGTCGAATCAGAATAGGCGATCGCGCATACCTTAGCATATCTAGGATCGGGTTTACAGACGACTCCTGTGTTAGCAGCTTGGGGACTCAAAAGATTATTACGACGACGGCGGTCTGGAAATAAATCATCCACAACGATACCCATTACTATCCCCTGCGCAGTGACTCTACCATAACTAATATTTTGGATATTATTAGCAGTAGCAAAATTTTCTAGCTTACTGGTAGCTGTCGCAGCAGTTTGTTCAGAAATATCTAGAGGCGATAAAGGTTGTTGCGTTTTGAGAACGGCGATCGCTTCTTCTAAAGCTTTCAGTCCCCTATTTGTTCTAATCGGCTTTTCTCCTGGTAATTTTAGCCAAATACCATCATAATAACGACGCTGCTCTTCTAGCCACTGAGCATAGCCTTGAGGATTGGTTCTAACTCGATTAATTTCTGATAATATTTCTGGTTCTAAAGTAGTTTTAACAGTATTAGCTGCTTTTTGTCTGTCTGGCTGGGATGCAGAGTCTTGGGCAATAGCACGAAGAGTTGCAATGTCTACAACTACAAGATTAATAACTAAACTAAAGATGCAGAGCGAGAAACTGGATAAACAAACTTTAACCATCTTAGTCTTATACATCATATAACCTCATCAGGCGATTGAACAAAAGCCCATCCTTACCGATCACCAGTCTATGGTAGAAAACGGTTTAAAGTGTTTTTTAACTCTTTAATTTCTACTTCCAGATTTCCCCGATCAACAGCACGAATTATACACTCCTCTAAATGCTCTTCTAATATAATCTTAGCGACACTAGATATTGCCCCTTTAACGGCTGCAATTTGATTGAGAACTTCTGGACAAGGACGATTTTCTCTTACCATAGTTTTAATACCTCGAACGTGACCTTCAATTCGAGATAAACGATTAATAATTTGTCTTAAAGATTCTTCATCATGTATATGGGGAGAGAGTTCTAACTTATTGCTATCAACTGGTGATTGGCTAGAATGATTTTCTATTTTAGTCATATAATTCCCAGATCATCTTAATAAAAAAAAATAAGGCATCTAAAAGCCATTTTTTTCTTTTATTGTAAATAGAGCAGACGCAAAAAAGCGATGTTGTAATCTTCTTAAGATTCCTCTTATCTATCGTCGCACCGCTTGTTAAATATTTGATTCAGTTAATAAACTAATGATTAATTGTCATTTTCCCTGTGATTCATCCAGGGAATGAGCTTAACTCTAATCTTCGTCTTCATAATTGATCATGTCCATTTCAAATTCTGAATCATCTTCTGTATCATCTAAACCTGTATAGGCTCTGGCTGAGTGATCATCAAGAATCACATTTTCATCGTCATTCAAATTTTTATAGGAGCGAAAAGGAATAGTTTCTAATCCTCCATTAAAATCATCCCCCAGACGATAGGAGTCAAAATCATCCCCATAGCCATACAGCCCATTATTCCTTGAAGAAGAATCGAGATCATTACGAACGGAGATTGGTTCATCGTGAATATTAAAACCAGTTCCCGCAGGAATCAAACGACCAATAATCACGTTTTCTTTCAGCCCTCTGAGCCAATCCGACTTACCTTCAATTGCTGCTTCAGTTAAGACTCTGGTGGTTTCTTGGAAGGAAGCTGCTGAGATAAAGCTATCGGTATTGAGAGAAGCTTTAGTAATCCCCAATAGTACGGGCGTATATTGCGCTGGTGCGCCACCAGTAATAGACATTGCCTCGTTTACTTGTTCAATTTGGCGTAATTCCATTAGTTCACCAGGTAAAATGATAGTATCTCCACCATCGTCAACTCTGACTTTAGAAGTCATTTGTCTGACGATAACTTCAATGTGTTTGTCAGAGATATCAATTCCTTGACTCTGATACACAGACTGCACCTGGCGGACTAGAAATAGCTGCGCCTGTTGTAACCCAATTAGTGAGGCTTCATAACAACCTTTTGTAGGTAAATGGTAACTAAAGTGTGTATCTAAAATCTCGTGAGGATTAGCAGGACCATCAGTTAGTGGTTCTCCTGCTTTCACAACCTGTCCATCACTCACAATGGCATTTTGCCCAGGTTTAATCGGATAATCACTTACAACACCATCATCTTCAATAATTTTGATATCTACGGTTTCATTTTCCTCGTAAACTACCTGACAGATTCCCGAGCTACGACTAAGAACACAGGATTCTTTGGGTTTACGGGCTTCTAGCAGTTCTTCAATCCGAGGTAGACCCTGAATGATATCCCCTGTTTTGGAACGTTCAAAGACCAGTAATACCAAACTATCACCACGCTGAACCAAATCACCATGACCAATATGTAATATTGCTCCTTGGGATACGCGGTAAGGTCGAGTATGGCGGAGAATTACAGTAGTTTTACCTCCAGTCTCAGTTACTTCTACTACTTGTCCTGATTGTTCTAACTGAACTCCTTCGGCAATTTTACTGCCAGATACTAATAAATCTCCCTCTTTACAGTTACAGTCGCTCTTGGGCATATCTAGCTCATGGGTAATCAAATCGTTGTCCCGCACTACTAGAATTCGACGAATGGCTTCGGCTCCTTCTCGAATTCCCTGGACTTCTCCTGCTGATTTACACTGAATTTCAGTGCGAGCAATAGTAGCACCTTTGGCTATTTCTTGACCGTCTTCGACTAAAACTTTAGTTTGAATTTCACCACTATGGGGATCGACATCAGTATCTCTTCTTAAGACTAAAGACTCGAGAATCACCATCTGTAGTCTTTGAGTATCAGGATCGTCTTCTTCTGGTTGTAATTCGATATCCGCACTTAGATTAGCAATGACATCATTTTCTTCTGTAGTGTCAATCTCTAACACCAATTGGGTGCTAAGTAAAGACAAACTATTAACGGATTTGACCCGTTCTCCATCTCGATAGTATATTCTCTGTACAGAACGTAGTTCAATCTGACGACCATCATCTTGATTGATCGATGCTTGAGAAGGAATCGAAGGTTCATCTGCTACTTCAAATTCTTTGACAGGTCGTAAAATCAAAGCAGGTCCTTCGGTAGTTTCTACTACCTCTCCGTATCTTAATTCTTCAGCTACAACTTCTGGGAATACTTTTGTGCCAGGCTGAATTAGCTGTTCATGCCATTCACTCTTGGAATCGTCTAATTGATGTAGTTCTCCTGGCTTAATGATGATTTCTCGCAAAATGTCATTTTTCTGTACTACTTCAACAATTCCCGATGACTGACAAAAAACATCTTTGACAACCTCTGTTCCTGCTTCTACATATTCGCCATCTTCGACAATCAACAAAGAAATATCTTTATTGACTTCATGGCTTTCTTCAGGAATCCACAATAATGTACCACCTTGTTCTACTTCGTAACCCTGCTTACGATTACCTTTACCGATAGTAATCCCACCGTACTTGATGATCCCACCTGTTTCTGTCCGATAGCGATCGTCAATTAGTTCAGCAACAATTTGGTTGTTTTGTACCTTGGTGCCAGGAGTAGCTCTGAGTAAGAATTTACGCTCATCAGCAGTGTAGATAATATACTGTTCACGACCACCATCACTTTCAATTTTAACTTTAGCTTGATCGAGAGAAACTGAGGCAGTGACAATTTCAATTTCACGGCTGTTAGGAATCATTCTCACCACACCACCGTTGGCAGCAGTAAGTCTGGTTTGAGCTAAAAGATCTCCTGGTTTCACTTTATCACCGTTTTTAACTAAAGCTTCAGCACCAGGAAGTAAATTGTATACTTCTCCTGATAAAATCCACAACAAGCCTGGTCTTTGAGCGATACGAGTGGTATTGCCTTGGCGGTCTTTTTTATCTTCAGGAACTAAATCAGCAAAAATAACTTCTCCTGCTAAATCAGAAGTCACATCTTTAGCTGCTTTTTCGGTAGATTTTTGTACCCTAACTTTGGCGACTTCAACTAGCAACTGACCTTTGGTCACTTCTTCGCCGTCTTGAACATAGATCAAAGAACCAGCAGTCAGGTTGTTGCTTACTGCCTTGCCTTTATGGGGAATTAACTGAATATCGCCGATGGTTTCTACCTGATTTCTTTCATCACCGTGGCGAGTACGAATTTGGCGAGTAGTTAATCCTGGACCAAATTTAACTTTGCCATCGGCTTTGGCGCGAATTTGGCGAGCAACTTCTCCTGTAAATACGCCACCAGTATGGAAGGTACGCATAGTTAACTGTGTACCAGGTTCACCAATAGATTGAGCAGCGATAATTCCAACTGCTTCACCCATGTCTACCATGTGTCCGTGAGCTAAACTCCAACCGTAGCATTTTTGGCAAACAGAGCGAGCAGCTTCGCAGGTTAAAGGAGATCGTACCATTACATCCTCAACGCGATCGCCTATTTCTTGAGCTAGTTCACGATCAATATCCTGGTTACGGGTAGCTATTATTTTGCCAGTTTTTTTATCTTTTACGTCTTCACCTAAAACTCTACCCAAAAGGCGATCTGATAGATGAATTAAAGTGCGATCGCCATCTTTCATGGCTTGTAGATGAATACCCCGTTGGGTCCCACAGTCTACTTCTCGGACAATTACATCTTGGGAAACATCAACTAAACGACGGGTTAAATAACCAGAGTCCGCAGTCCGTAAAGCAGTATCTACCAAACCCTTACGCGCACCATAAGAAGAAATAATATATTCAGTTACAGTTAATCCTTCGCGGAAATTAGTTTTAATTGGTAAGTCAATAATCTCTCCCTGCGGATCTGCCATCAACCCCCGCATTCCTACCAACTGACGTACCTGAGATAGATTTCCCCGCGCACCGCTAAAAGCCATCATATAAACTGAATTAAGTGGATCGGTAGCGCGAAAATTATTTACTACCTCATCTTTCAGACTTTCTGAAGTACTGTTCCAAGTATCAATTACCTTCTGAAAACGTTCTACTTCTGTAATTTCCCCCCGAGCATAACGTTGTTCTGTTTCCTTAATTTCTGCCTCTGCTGCTTCAAGCATTTTGGCTTTAATTGGTGGTACTTTGAGGTCGTCTACGCTAATCGAAACCCCTGCCACTGTAGCATAACGAAAGCCTAGTTCCTTAAGTGAATCAGCCATAGTCGCACTATGAGCCGAACCATATTCGGTATAAGCCAAAGTCATCAGTTTTTTTAGACGACCTTTATCAACGATGTGGTTATAAAATTTCATTCTTACTTTTCCGTTCCTAGCTATTAATACTTTTTTAGTTTTTAGGTTTAGCTTTCTTGCTTATACCATTGCTGTCAAAGCGTCCTGAACTGTTTTGTTATAAATAATACGACCAATAGTAGTATCTGTATACTGAGCAATTTGTTCACCTTCAGCAGACTTTCTGACAAATCTCTGGCGATAGTACTCAATTGTGCTACCATCGGCTAAAGTTTCTGACTCAATCACTTCAACATCTGGTTCATCTGTTACTATCTCGCCGTCATAACGTAGCCAGACATGAGCATGAATATCTACCTGTCCTTGTTCATAAGCTTTGATCGCATCATTTAAATTGCCAAAGCGACGACCTTTCCCTTTTGTTGCTTGAGGATTTTCCGCCGTCAAATAATAACACCCTAAAACCATATCCTGAGATGGTGCAACAATTGGTCTTCCTGTTGCTGGAGAAAGAATATTATGACAGGCAAGCATTAACAATCGAGCTTCTGCCTGAGCTTCTAGAGATAATGGAACGTGTACTGCCATTTGGTCTCCATCAAAGTCAGCGTTAAAAGCAGGACAGACCAAGGGATGAAGTTGAATTGCTCTTCCTTCTACCAAAATCGGCTCAAATGCCTGAATACCCAAACGGTGTAAGGTAGGAGCGCGATTGAGCATTACAGGATGCCCTGCAATTACTTCTTTGAGAACTTCATAAACACTAGGATCATTGCGTTGAATTAGTTTTTTGGCAGCTTTAATGTTATTCACCATGCCACTATTGATCAAACGATGAATCACAAACGGCTGAAATAACTCAATTGCCATTTCTCTGGGTAATCCGCACTGATAAATCTTCAGTTTTGGCCCGACTACAATTACCGAACGACCTGAATAGTCAACTCGTTTACCTAATAAGTTCTGGCGGAAACGTCCTTGCTTACCTTCAATGATATCTGACAGAGATTTGAGTGGACGATTGTTTGCTCCAACTACTGTACGACCGCGACGACCATTATCAATCAAAGCATCTACTGCTTCTTGGAGCATTCGTTTTTCATTCCGAACAATAATTTCTGGAGCTAAAATTTCTTGTAGTCTAGCTAAACGATTATTACGGTTAATTACTCGACGATAAAGGTCATTTAAGTCAGAAGTGGCGAAACGACCACCATCTAACTGCACCATGGGGCGTAAATCTGGAGGAATTACAGGAATTGCATTTAATACCATCCATTCAGGGCGAGAACCAGTGGCGACAAAGTTATCAATTACTCGCAGACGCTTAATTAACTTAGCTCTTTTTTGCCCTTTAGCATCATTAATTTGTTCCCGTAGCTGCTCTGCTTCTTCTTCTAAGTTAACTTCCTCTAAGAGTCTCTGTACTGCCTCAGCACCAATACCAACTTCAACCCCTACTAATTCTGAATCTTCACTGTAAAGTTGGTCTTCAATTTCAATCCACTGATCTTCAGTTAATAGCTGTTTGGGTGACAAATTTCCTGCATTACCAGGGTCTAGAACTACGTAGGCATTAAAATAAACCACCTGTTCTACATCCCTTAGAGGCATATCCAATAAAATACTCAAATAGCTAGGAATCCCCTTAAGATACCAAACATGAGTCACAGGAGCAGCCAGCTTAATATAGCCCATACGATGGCGACGTACCCGTGATTCTGTTACTTCAACCCCACAACGCTCACAAACAATTCCACGATGGCGTACCCGTTTGTATTTACCACAATGACATTCCCAGTCCTTGGCTGGACCAAAAATGCGCTCACAAAATAAGCCATCCATTTCTGGCTTGAGGGTTCGATAGTTAATGGTTTCGGGTTTAGTTACCTCGCCAACCAACTGACCATTAGGTAAAGTTCTTTCTCCCCATTGACGAATTCGCTCAGGAGAGGCAATACCGATTTTGACGTAATCGAATCTTTGTTCTATTTGGTTTCTCATTATTGACTGGAAATTAGGGTTTAGGAATGAGTGATTTGTTGACAAGAAATGAAAGCACAAGCAAAAACAATCTTTAATTCCTTGTCTTTTTATCCTTTCAAGCTATACTTCTTCAGTAGTTTCTTCTCTTTGTAGAGATTCATAGGTGGGTCGGTTGGGAGTACGACGAGGAGTATCTGCCATTAAATCTACTTCTACATCACGACTACTACCATCATCCACTGCTTCGAGTTTGTGTACTGCAATATCCAAACCCAAAGACTGTAATTCTCGCATCAATACTTTGAAGGATTCTGGTGTACCAGGGCGAGGAATTGGCTTACCTTTAACAATAGAATTGAGAGCTTCATTGCGTCCCTGCATATCATCAGATTTAACTGTGAGCAATTCTTGGAGAGTATAGGCTGCACCATAGGCTTCTAACGCCCATACTTCCATTTCTCCAAAGCGTTGTCCTCCCTGTTGAGCTTTACCGCCTAAAGGTTGCTGGGTAACTAAAGAGTATGGCCCAGTAGAACGAGCGTGAATCTTGTCATCTACTAAGTGAACCAGCTTGAGCATATAGGCTTTACCCACAGTTACAGGACGATCAAAGGGTTCACCTGTACGGCCATCAAATACTTTGATTTTTCCAGGGTTGTCCTCATCGTATACCCAGGATCTTCCAGGTTTACGAGCAGCTTCCTGGATTTTGCCATGTACAGTTTCTCTGGATGCTTCTTTACCGTACATTTCATCAAAGGGCATCATTTTAAAGCGCATTGCCAGGTTTTCACCAGCCCAGCCCAAGAGACATTCAAAAACTTGTCCTACATTCATCCGCGAGGGGACACCCAAAGGATTAAGGGCAATATCAATGGGAGTTCCATCAGGGAGATAGGGCATATCTTCAATGGGCAGTATTCGCGAGATGATCCCTTTATTGCCATGACGACCAGCCATCTTGTCACCCACCTGAATCTTGCGTTTTTGGGCTACGTATATCCGCACGACCATGTTAGCGCCAGGAGGCAATTCATCACCCTGTTCTCTGGTGAAGACTCGCACATCAACTACCCTTCCTTTTTCGCCGTTGGGAACTCTTAGGGAGTTATCGCGCACGTCTCTAGCTTTTTCCCCAAAGATTGCTCTTAATAGTTTTTCTTCTGGTGGTTGATCTGATTCTCCTTTGGGTGTTACTTTTCCGACTAGGATTTCTCCTGCTTCTACCCAAGCTCCAATGTGAATAATGCCTCGCTCATCTAGATTACGTAGTGCATCTTCGCCGACGTTAGGAATTTCTCTTGTAATTTCTTCAGGTCCTAGTTTAGTTTGCCTAGCTTCAATTTCAAATTTCTCGACGTGGATACTGGTATATACGTCATCGTAAACTAAACGCTCGCTGATCAAAATGGCATCTTCATAGTTGTAGCCTTCCCAAGGCATATAGGCGATTAAGACATTTTGTCCTAGAGCTAATTCTCCCCCTTCGGTAGATGAACCATCCGCTAAGACCTGTCCTGGGACAACATCTTCGCCTGCATAGACTAAAGGTCGTTGATTTAGGCAGGTATCTTGGTTAGAACGTTGGTATTTTTGTAGTTTATAAGTAATTTCTTCGCCTGGCTCAGGAGCATATAGCCCGTTATTACCTTCTTCGACTCTGACTCGAACCTCATTAGCATCAACATAAGTTACAGTACCGTGAGTGCGAGATACTACTACCATTCCTGAGTCACGGGCTGCTTGAGCTTCTAATCCTGTACCAACTAAAGGACGTTCTGGACGTAATAGCGGCACAGCTTGACGTTGCATATTAGAACCCATCAGGGCGCGGTTAGCATCATCATGTTCTAAAAATGGAATCAAGCTAGTCGCTACAGAAACGATTTGTACGGGAGAAATAGCAACATAGTCTACTTCATCAGAGGCGCAGGTAGAAAATTCCTGACGATAACGAATGGCAATGGTGTCACCTAAGATGTAGCCATTTTCATCGGTAGCTATGTCCCCAGGAGCAACTCTCATGTCATCTTCTTCATCGGCAGTGAGGTATACAGGTTCGTCATCTTTGAAGACACGACCGTTTTCTACCCGATAGTAGGGTGTAGCAATAAAACCATAGGGATTGACGCGAGCATAGGTTGCTAGCGAACCAATCAAGCCAGCATTAGGACCTTCAGGAGTTTCTACAGGACAAATACGTCCGTACTGAGTCGGGTGAATATCTCTGACTGCAAACCCTGCTCTTTCTCTAGTTAAGCCTCCAGGGCCAAGAGCGGAAAGGCGACGCTTATGGGTCAACTCTGCTAAGGGGTTAGTTTGATCCATGAATTGGGATAGCTGTGAAGAGCCAAAAAACTCTTTGATCGCTGCTACCAATGGTTTAGGGTTAACTAAGGCAGCAGGAGTCAAGCTATTTGCCTCACTGACAGTCATCCGTTCGCGAATTATTCTTTCTAGACGGTTGAGTCCAACTCTTACTTGGTTCTGTAATAGTTCACCTACAGAACGTACTCGACGATTACCTAAGTGGTCAATATCATCGGTATTACCACCATCAAATTCCAGGTTGATTAGATAGGCTACGGCTGCTAATATATCTGTAGTAGTGAGAACTCTAGTTGTATCGGGAACAGTCAGACGCAATTTTTTATTAAGTTTGTAACGACCGACTCGTCCTAAGTCATAGCGTTTGGGGTCAAAGAAGCGAGATTCTAATAACTGTTGACCACCGCTAACTGTTGGCGGTTCCCCTGGACGTAGCTTACGGTATAGTTCTAGTAAAGCTTCTTCTTCGCTGGGATTACCTTCTTTATCTAAGGTTTTTTGATAAAAGTCGGGATGGCGAATTCCATCCATAATCTCGTTATCACTTAAACCGATCGCTTTTAACAAGACTTGAGCGGAAAGTTTACGAGTTTTGTCAATTCTGACCCAGACTAAGCCATTTTTATCGGTTTCAAATTTTAACCAAGCTCCGCGGTTGGGAATTAGGGAGGCAGAATAGGTACGACGACCATTTTTATCGGTTTCTGCTTTGTAATAGACTCCAGGCGAGCGCACAATCTGGTTAACAATGACTCTTTCTGCACCATTGATAATGAAAGTTCCGCGATCAGTCATCAGCGGTAAATCGCCGACAAAAACTTCCATTTCTTTGATTTCACCGCTTTCTTTGTCTATTAAACGAGTGGGAACATACACCTGGACATTGTAGGTACTGTCACGGCGTTTTGCCTCCTCCATAGAATATTTGGGTTCTTTGAGCCGATAATTTTCCCCCATGAAATGTAGCTCAAATTTCCCTGTATAGTCAGTGATGGGTGAAAAACTGTTTAGTTCTTCAATCAATCCTTCTTCGAGAAACCAACGAAAACTAGAGCGTTGAATTTCAATTAAGTCTGGTAGCAAATTATAAGTCAGATTAGTCATGAAGATTATTGCTCTTGGTTAATATTTTTGAGTTTTCTAGCTTAAATAAAAGAAGCTAAATATCTATTGATGTTTGACTTGATAGCTGAATATTAAATAAGCGACAGGCATTAGTTGTCGTTTGCTTAGCTATAGTTTCTAATGAGGTTTCACGTAGTTGAGCTATATGTTTCGCTACGTGGAGTACATAAGCTGGTTCATTAGTTTTGCCTCTGTAGGGAACAGGAGCAAGAAAAGGACAATCGGTTTCAATTAGTAAGCGATCGCTAGGAACTATTTTTGCTGCTGCTTGAACTTGTTTGGCATTTTTGAAAGTAACAATACCGCTATAGCTAATATACAATCCTAAATCTAAGAACCATTTTGTTTCTGTTTCGTCTCCTCCCCAACAATGCATTACCCCCTCAACTGCACCTTCAGTTGACCAAAATTCGGTTAATATTTCTTTTAATTTGACCGCCGCCTCCCGACAGTGAATAATAACTGGTTTATTTAAGTCTTTGGCTATTTTCAGTTGTGCTTTTAAAGCTGAAATCTGTTTTTCTTGGTTATCAGCCTTATAAAAGTCTAACCCTGTTTCTCCAATAGCCACTACTCGTTGATCTGAAGTTGCTAACGTTTTGATTTGCTCCTGAGTATCATTTTGCCATTTATCTACATCTAAAGGATGTAAACCGACTGCCAAAGACAATTCAGGGAAACGATCCGCTAAGGACTGTATTCCCTGAAATTCTTTTGGTTCTACACAAGAATGCACTAAATGGACTACCCCTGCTGCCTGCCAACGCTGCTTTAACGAGCTTAAATTCCCTTGAAAAACATCAAAGTTGATGTGAACATGGGTATCTATTAACTGCATTTACTTGGTGTATTATTAATTATTTAAAATTGTAAATGATCCTGACTTTCTAGAATTTTGACTTTAAGTATAGATTACGCTCTGAGCAGGTCAAGAAACTGGAACAGCTTGTTTTAAAATTCTGGCTATACGAGCTTTTTTCCTGGCTCCGTTATTTTTGTGGAGTACCTTACGCTTGACCGCCTTGTCGATTTTGCTATAGGCTGCGGACATAGCCTGTTGAACAGTATCCATATTTTCGGGAGTGGGTTCGGCTGTGTAGGTTTCCACCGCACCAAAATATTTTTTTGTCAAGGTTCTAAGCGCAGATTTGTAAGCTTTATTGCGCAGGCGGTTGCGCTCTGCTGTTCTGATCCGTTTGATTGCCGATTTAGAATTAGCCACAGTTTTTTAAACAGAAATTTTGCTTTGGTAGGTAAATTTGGAAATAAATATAGAATTGGATTTAACAGCATAACAATTATTCAAGAAAACTGTCAAGCTCGAAAACTGACCAAATTTTTGGGTAAGTTAAAAAATATTAATTATTTACAAAAATATCAAGTCAAACAACAAGCTAGTGACCATAAATTCACGTTAAGCTAGGAAAGTAATGAGACTATTACTGTAAAGATTTCTATAATAAATAATAATAAAGTAAAGACTCACTAGCTCAATTAAGTGTATTAGCGATTATGGGGATCTCAATGCTGCGAATCATTGATCGGCAAACTGAGGCACAAACAGAATTAAGGCGTATCGGCGATCGCAATAATGGTGATGATATTCAGCCCCAAGAAGCTGTCGTCAGAGAAATTCTAACTAACGTCAAAAAACATGGCGATCGCGCTTTACTAGAATATACAGAAAAATTTGATCGACAAGTTTACACTGCCGAGCAACTGCGAGTCAGTGGTTCAGAATTAGACGCTGCATATCAACAAATATCGAAAGATCTATTACGTGCCATTCAGTTAGCTTGTCATAAAATAGAAGCTTTTCATCGTCAGCGCGTCCCTAAATCTTGGGTAAAGTTTGAAGACGATGATGTGGTATTAGGTAAACGCTATACTCCTGTCGATCAAGCAGGGCTTTATGTGCCTGGAGGGAGAGCAGCTTATCCGAGCACCGTCTTGATGAATGCGATTCCAGCAAAAGTAGCACAAGTACCCCGGATTGTGATGGTTACACCTCCTGGTCAAGATGGTAAAATGAATCCTGCGGTTTTGGTAGCAGCCCAAGAAGCAGGAATTGCAGAAATATATCGGATTGGAGGCGCGCAAGCTGTAGGAGCATTGGCTTATGGCACGGAAACTATTCCCAAAGTAGATGTAATTACTGGACCAGGTAATATTTTTGTAACTTTGGCTAAAAAAATGGTTTATGGCACTGTTGGAATTGACTCCTTAGCAGGGCCTTCAGAAGTCTTAATTATTGCTGATGAGCAAGCTAATCCCACTTATGTAGCAGCGGATTTATTAGCCCAGGCAGAACACGATCCGATGGCAGCAGCAATTTTAATCACTACCGATGCCCAATTAGCCCAACAAGTACAACAGTCAGTCAATCAACAACTTGCCAATCATCCACGTAAGTTACTGACAGAAAAAGCGATCGCTAATTACGGTTTAATTGTAGTGGTCGATTCTTTAACAGAAGCAGTGGAACTGTCTAATTTATTTGCTCCTGAACACTTAGAACTAGAAGTAGCAGAACCTTGGAACTTAATTGAGCAAATCCGTCACGCAGGGGCAATATTTCTGGGTAACTCTACTCCAGAAGCAGTAGGAGACTATTTAGCAGGGCCAAATCACACTTTACCTACTTCAGGTGCAGCCCGTTATGCTTCAGCACTCGGAGTTGAAACCTTTATGAAACATTCTAGTCTGATTCAATATTCGTCAACGGCTCTCAAAAAGATGTCTAGTACGATTCAAATTTTAGCCCAAGCAGAAGGTTTGCCATCCCATGCTGATTCAGTAAAATTTAGAACTGAATAGTTGTTGATTGTCAAGCTCATCTCCGCTCTAAAGGGTCGTAGCTTTCACCTTAATTGTAAATTTATAACTCAACTAAAGATTGACGTAGTTTTAGTTCTAAATTGCTAGGGTTTACCTTTAAATTTTCTAAAATTTTAAATCCCAAGCTATCAGTATTTCCTAGTAAACCTAGTAGTACGTGTTCTGTGCCAATGTGATTTTTACCTAACTTCAAAGACTCTTGCAAAGCATTTTCCATAGCTTCTTTAACTCGGCGCGTAAAAGGTATAAATATTGGTATTGAGCTATTATTTCCACGTCCAATTAGTCTTTCGGTTTCTGTTTGAACTTTATCTAAATTTAACCCCGCTTCGCTAAGAAATTGCCAAGCTACGCCACTTTTTTCACTTATTAATCCAATTAGAATCTGTTCTGTGCCAACATAGCGATGTTTTAAACGTAATGATTCACATTGAGCAAATTTGATTGCTGTAATTGCTTCTTGAGTAAATCTAGAAGGTAAGGGAAATCCTAAACTTGTAAATAGCTTATCCCAAATTGGTCGAAACAACTGTTCTGACATAGATTTTTCCTCTGTTGGTAAATTTTTCACTGACTCAATAGATTTAATAGCCTGAAATTCGTTTTGAGAGCTTTCTGGAGAGAAAAATGACAGTAAATCCTCCATCGTCTCTGCATTAGCTGTGTAACAAAGATATTGTTTATCTTTTTCAACTTTAACCAACTTCTCTACCCTGAGCTTTTCCAGATGGTGAGACAGAGTAGAATCTGGAATTTTTAACTGGTTTTTAATTTCGTTGACTACCATCCCTTGGGGATAAGCTCGAAACAACAACTGCATTATTTTGAGTCGTGGCTCTGAACCCATTGCTGCAAATAAATCTGCATAGTAAGCTATATTATTTTTCATATTTCTAGAATAATAGAAATAAATAAAAAGAGCAATAACTATAGAAAAAATCTATAGTGCATATCGTATTGATCATATTTTCTCAACCAAATAAAAAATTATAATAATCAGGCAAGATTAAAAAATGCTGGAGAAACTCTTATGGCGCGGATGTATTACGATGAGGATGCTAACCTAGACCTGTTGAAAGATAAAACAGTAGCAATTATTGGTTATGGTTCTCAGGGACACGCTCATGCTCTCAATCTCAAAGATAGTGGTGTTAAGGTAATTGTTGGTTTGTATCCTTCTAGTAGATCAAAAGCCAAAGCGGAAGCAGATGGATTAACAGTTCATTCTGTTGAAGATGCAGCTAAAGCAGCAGATGTCATTATGATTCTGCTACCAGATGAAGTTCAAAAACAAGTATATACAGAGCAGATTGCCCCTCACTTAACAGACGGTAAAGTCTTAGCATTTGCTCATGGGTTTAATATTCACTTTGGT
The DNA here is from genome assembly GCA_964393695.1 of uncultured Pleurocapsa sp. Classification (GTDB taxonomy): domain Bacteria; phylum Cyanobacteriota; class Cyanobacteriia; order Cyanobacteriales; family Xenococcaceae; genus Waterburya. The sequence continues at coordinate 8,411 of CAYMWC010000003.1, read as the reverse complement.
CAAGTCGTTCCTCCCCAGTCTGTAGACGTAATGATGGTTGCACCTAAAGGGCCAGGACATTTGGTCAGACGTACCTATACTCAGGGACAGGGTGTACCTTGTCTGTTTGCTGTTTATCAAGATGCTACTGGTCAAGCACGCGATCGCGCTATGGCTTATGCTAAAGGTATTGGTGGTACAAGAGCAGGTATTTTAGAAACTACTTTCCGAGAAGAAACCGAAACAGATTTATTTGGCGAACAAGCAGTTCTATGCGGTGGTTTAAGTGCTTTAATCAAAACAGGTTTTGAAACCCTCGTAGAAGCTGGCTATCAACCAGAACTAGCTTATTTTGAATGTTTGCATGAAGTTAAACTTATTGTCGATCTAATTGTTGAAGGTGGTTTAGCTAAAATGCGCGATAGTATTTCTACTACTGCAGAATATGGTGACTATACTCGTGGTCCTCGGGTAGTTAATGAAAATACCCGTGCTGAAATGCGTAAAATTCTGCGAGAAATTCAAACAGGAGATTTTGCCAGAGACTTTATTCTCGAAAACCAATCTGGTAAACCAGGATTTACTGCTATGCGCCGTCTAGAAGCAGAACATCCAATTGAAGAGGTTGGTAAAGATGTCCGCGCTCACTTTAGTTGGCTTAAAAAAGACAAGTAAGAAGGCAGAAGGCAGAAGTCAGAAAAGAGGTAGAGGAGGTAAAAGAAGTAGAGGGGGTAGAAGAGGTAATATTATTGAATCATTACTCCCATTACTCCCTCCACTCCCATTACTCCCTCCACTCCCATTACTCCCTCCACTCCCATTACTCCCTCTACTCCTATTACTCGTTTACCTACTACCTTTTTTGTTCCTAATTCATCGTTTCTTATAAATGCGCTGCTTTGAGCATATGGTAAGTAATTAGTAATTGAGTCAAAGCTAAAGGATAACTTTGGAGTATTTCTCCTGTAGTTCCCACAACCTTACCTAGTTCTTCATTGTCTTCGAGGCTACAAAATTTACCGAGATAAGGAACTTCATTACACATGACCCTTTCTAATTGTCGAACCTGTTCGATAGTAGCGTGTCCATCAATTTCTAAAATATCGACAGGTTTGCCCATATCGCGACTTAAACCCAAACGAATTGCTGCTCCCAGATGATTACCTTCATCATCGAGAATCGTATTCAACTCTGGATGAGGAATAGTTGGACGTAAAATTAAATTCGCATTGAGTAAAAGATTGTCATTAATATTTTCTGTCTCATCAGGAGGATAAAAAGTAACAATCATATCTGCCCATTTGCGCTGAGGGCGAATAAACGCTTCTGAATCTGGCTCTCTTTTACGTAGTTGATCTAGAACTTGTTCTTCAGTGTAGCCACGTTTACGAGTATCTCGTTTAATTTTCCAGGTTGAACGTAAAGACTCTGGGGGAGCAAGATAAGTTTTAACATCATAACTATCTCGCATTCTTCGAGTTGAATATCCTAACAAGCCTTCAACAATTACATGTTGACGAGGCTCAATATATTCTGGCGGATCAAAAGCACCTGTATTGTGATTGTAAATAGGCTTAAGAATTGCCTGTCCTGCGCGTAATAAAGCTAAATGTTGTTCAATAATATCTAAATAATTACAGTCTGGATGCAGAGCGGAGATACCCATTTCGGCTCTTTGAACGCGATCATAACGATGATAATCGTCGGTACAGATCACAGTGACATTTTCCTCTCCCAGTACCTGAGCAATTCCCTTGGTTAAAGTTGTTTTACCTGCTGCACTGTCGCCAACTATACCTAGAATAATAGGTCTTTCGTTCATATGTTTCATTTCTCCTTCCAAGGAATAATCGCTCAAACTAAGAATAGATCGAATAACTAATACTTGTAAAACTGACTACAGCAGCTTTCAAACAGTTCAAATGTACCTAGCCAAAATGAACAAGGCTGTAAATTTTACTCTAAAGATATTAAACACCAAAAAAGAGACGTAGATAATTTTCATCTCATTAGTCTAACGTCTCTATTTATTAGATTGAATTCCCAAATTATCAAAGTTAGCGAAGTAAATAGGCGATCGCCACTAGCATCATGTTAATTAAATAAAAGATGCCGACAACCTGAGTTTCGCTCCAGCCACTAAGCTCTAAATGATGATGAATGGGAGCCATTTTAAACAAGCGTTTGCCTTTACCTTCGGAGTTTTTAGTTGCTTTGTAGTAACTTACCTGGGCAATCACTGATAAAGATTCGACAAAGAACAGACCACTAACTACAAACAATGACCAGAGGTTGCCACTGCTGAGTCCAATTGCTGCTAATGCTCCTCCTAAAGCCAATGAACCTGTATCTCCCATAAACACCCTAGCAGGGTTACGATTATGAACCAAAAAGCCTAAACAGCCACCACTAAGACAGGCACAAAAAACAGCTAAATCTGGATCATTAAAACTAATAATTGCTCCTAATCCCAAAAAAGCGATCGCTCCTGTCCCCGCAGCTAATCCGTCTACTCCATCAGTTAAATTGGTAGCATTGCTTTCAGCAGTCAGGACAAATACGGCTAAAGGCAGAAACAACCATCCCAAAGACAAATTTAAGCCTCCAGGCAGACTAATCTGAGTCACTGAGTTAGATTCATGCCAGAAAAGCCAAGCAGCAAATATTGTCCCGAATAAAACTTGTAAAGTAAGTTTCATGCGGGGAGAGATGCCTTTATTTGACTTTTGACGCAATACTTGCCAATCATCAATCCAACCAATCAAGCCGTAGCTTAAAGTCAGCAAACATACAGCAATTAACTGGGGAGAGATAGAGATTGCTAACTGCTCAAAGCTCACCCAAATCAAAGAGACAACAACAGCCACTGGAACAAAAAAAATACCTCCCATAGTGGGAGTTCCAGCTTTGATTAAATGAGTTTGAGGGCCATCTTCCTGGACAATTTGACCAGTCTTTAATTGATTGAGAATAGGAATGACCCATATCCCCAATAAAGCACTAAGGATACCGCAACTTAGTAAGGGTAATAGTAATAAACCCCATTGCCTACCTGATAAATGAGCAAGAAATTCCAAGGCGATCGTTCCCAAAGTTAAAACACAAATCAGAAAAATTAATAAGGTTTTACCCGCAGGAGCAATTAATTTGGCTGTAGAAAGTGATTTTGCATTCACCATTCAATTAGGTCAAATTTTTCAAAGATTACTCAACAACACCATAAAATTGTTGATTAGTTAGGAAAAACAAATGTGTTTTTTTCTTTAATAGTTATTGTTTAGCCTAATTCTAATCATCGTCAGCGTCATCAACAAAATCGTCGTCGCCGTCGTCATCACTATCCATTAATACATCTAAATCATCTTCAGCTTTAATTTTGTCGGTTTCGGATGATTCACGGGCAATGAGACGATTATTAGCTTTAAGCCAATCTATTAAAGAAGCTTCTTGCTTAAGAGGGATAACAATGGCAGGTTCGTAACGAGGTTCTTGCACTAAAGCTGGGTTTTTGTGTTCCATAGTTTAACAAATCAGATTAACCAATAGTTGAATTTAGTATTAATTTAATTGGCGTCAGTTAGCGTCACATTTAGTCTAACTGATGATATGCAATTTAAATAAGCTTTAGCTTAATGTTCAAGAAATTTTATTTTTAAATATTTCTCCCAAGGTCTGCAAAATAGATGTATCATTGCTAGACAGCTTTGGTAACTGCTCACGATCACCAGAGGATGATAAATTTTCTCTAGTCTCTTGAGAACTTAACCTTTTCCAGTCGTAACTAGATTGAAAAACTCCGTTTACTAATCCTACTGCCATTAGACGAAAAGCGGTGATTTGCACTGTTGATAAAGGCTGTCCTGTTAATTTCGCGATATTCAATAAAGATATTTGACCATCAGCCAAATCCCATAATTGATGTTCAGATGCCGTTAGTTTGAGATGTGGTTGGGTAACTATGGGTTTTAAAGCTAGACTAGGCTCTGGCAGTTGCGGGGTAAAATGTTCCCAGTTTGCTATTAGCCTCAAGGCATACATAGTAACTTCAGTAGTTTTGATGCGATGTCCAGTCATTTCTAACCAAGGAATAGTCAAAATTCGATCTTGCATTTCTGAAAAGTCATCAAATCTAAACCGACCACCAGTCAGTTGAAACAAGCGATAAACTTGGTGTAACTGTAATTGAAAAATTAGGCTAAGTTTTTGTTGGTCTAATAACTTCATTTTATGAAGATAAACTCCCAAAGGTACAGTGGTCGGACATAATGTTCTGAGTCTAGAGACAATTAGAGGGCTTAACCATCCCCTAGCTGCGATCAGATTAATTAACCCTTTTTGATTCAGGCGATCGCTAATGGCAATTAAATGACCTTCTTTAAACCAAATATAGTAAATTCCCTCTCGTTTGGCAGTTCTATTAGAAATTGGCGTTTCTATAATTAAGCGACCTGATTTAGAATTATTTTCAATTAATTTGAATAACTCTGGCAGTGAAAATGATTCGAGAGAGCGAATAATACTCATTGGTAATTAGCTTTTTCAATTAAAGTTTTGCGGTTAATATTTGGGACATGATCTTGAAGCAATTAAATAATTATTGAGAAAAATCTTGGGTAAGATATCCTCAAGTTAGCTATCGAACAAAATTTTATCTTTAATTGCAAGCACCTAAAGGTAGTAAGGTTTAGTTGAGAAAAATCTAATTAATTCTAATTCTTGAATTTAGTCTCCGCAAATATACGTATAATACGTATTTTACAGTCATAATTCTTAGAAAAACTTTATAATACTTTAAGAATAGCTATCAAGCATTAAAGTTAAAAATCGAGCTAGTAAATTTTCCTAATTTACCTAAGTTGCAGATTCTCAGATTCTCAGTTTAGGAATTATGCTGCTCAGAAAAATATAATTTAGAAAGGCTATTATTTTTTAGTTACTAACTAATCTCTTGCTCTAGAGGCTATGTGCTTATGACCGAAAAAGAAGAAAATCCCATAGTTGAATTGTTAAAAACCTTGGTTTCTGCTGGTATTTTAGCAATTGGTATTCGTGCTTGTGTTGCTGAGGCTCGTTTTATTCCTTCCGAATCAATGCTCCCTACTCTGGCTATAGATGATCGTTTAATAGTTGAAAAAGTTAGCTATCGTTTTCGTCAACCAGAACGTGGAGATGTAGTAGTTTTTTCGCCCACAGATGCTTTAAAGGAACAAAACTACAAAGAAGCTTTTATTAAACGCATAATTGGTTTACCAGGAGACGTGCTAGAAGTCAAAGATGGCGAAGTATATGTCAATAACCAAAGGCTAACTGAGAAATATATTTTGAATGCTCCTAACTATCAATATGGCCCTATAAAAGTCCCTCAAGGGCAGTACCTCGTTTTAGGGGATAATCGCAATAATAGTTACGACTCACACTATTGGGGTTTTGTGCCTCGGGAGAATTTGATTGGGAAAGCTGCGGTTCGTTTTTGGCCTCCTAATCGACTTGGTTCTCTTGATCAAAAACCTCTCTATTCTGAGTCTAAAAAAAATTAAATCAAATTTAGACTGGATTTCTATAGTTATCTAGCTATTAATGACAATTGGTATAGCGGTTCTCAAATTAATGAGATACATTTTGCCTAGTGCCTCGCTTCACCGAGGTGTACCTCACTCAACCGAGAATTGCTATATTATTTTTGTTAATGGTTAGTGCCCAAGTAAAATTTTTACCTCTGTAAATTTTAATTGTCGAAGATGATCCGATCATGCGTGTGGGTTTAACCGTGTGTGAGAGAATTCCCTATTCCCTATCCTCAAGGCAGTAGATAGGTAGATAGGGACGGCGGGCGTGGAAGATGGTCGGGTTTCCCGACCGTTTCCGCCTCATGAAATCAAACTAACGAAACATACTACTGACAGAGCTAGCTTCATGAATCCTCCAAATTGCCTCGCCTAATAAGCTAGCTACAGAAAGTACTGTTAACTGTGGAAACTGTTTACAATCAGGAATGGGAATAGTATTAGTCACAATAACCTCTTTAAAAATACCGCTAGATAGTCGAGAAACGGCTGGATCAGAAAAAACTGCATGGGTAGCACAAGCATAAATCTCTTTTGCTCCTTCTTCCCGTAATAACTTGCCTCCTTCAGATAAAGTACCTGCTGTATCAATCATGTCATCAACTAAAACTGCGGTTTTGCCCTTAACATCACCAATGACATTCATAACTTCGGCGACGTTGTGAGCTTGGCGACGTTTATCAATAATTGCTAACGGTGCATCATTAAGTTTTTTGGCAAAGGCTCTAGCTCTGGCTACACCACCAACATCAGGAGAAACCACCACTAAATCATTTAAGTTTTTAGCTGCAAGATATTGCAAAATTGCAGGAGAACCATATACGTGATCAGTGGGAATATCAAAGTAGCCCTGTATTTGCGCTGAATGTAAGTCCATAGCTAAAACTCGGCTCGCTCCTGCCTCTGTTAGCAGGTTGGCAACTAATTTGGCAGTAATCGATTCGCGTCCAGCGGTCTTGCGATCTGCTCGGGCGTAGCCATAATAGGGAATTACAGGCGTAATTTGACGTGCTGATGCCCGACGACAGGCATCAATCATGATCATTAACTCCATCAAGTTATCGTTGACTGGATTACAGCAAGGTTGAAGCAAGTAAACATCCGCTCCACGAATAGACTCTTGAATCTGGACATAAAGTTCGCCATCAGCAAATCGCTTGCGAATCATTGGACCCAAATCCATTCCTAAATAACGGGCTACCTCTCTTGCAAGAGGAACATTAGCAGAACCAGAAAATAATCTAAGACGATTGGAGTCGGAGAGAAAGGGGGTTTGCTCCATCGACTGAGGCATTAAGGTAGTACTATGGCTCACGGCAAATATATTTAACTTAATTCAGGGCAATCTTATCATTATCAGGGCTATTATGATTCACAATAGTTTTGGCAAAGAAATTACCAAAAGTCCCAGTTGGTTATGTTTTTTGAAGCAATTATTAAGATCAAGATATCAAAAAAGTTTAGCTTTTTTTTTAGTTCAATAAAAGTTTTTTGTACATTTTTATACAAAATTCTCTCATACATTATATTTTTTTTGGTACTTTTTAGCATCCGTACATCTTACTACGGGAAATTTTACCAAGATTATTGCTGGGTTAATCTTGATATTGTAATAAAAGTTAAGTATGAATAATGGCAGTTAGCTAAAATTATGACAACATTATTAATTGCAGGAACAGATACAGATGTCGGTAAAACTTTTGTGACGATCGCTTTAGCTGCTTATTGGCAAGAGTATCAATATCAAGAATTTAATAATAACTCTCTTTTGAGTATCTTTAAACTGATGCAAACTGGTACAGGCGATGGCGAGTTATACCAGCAGTTATTTGCTGAAACACCAGGAATTGAGGTCATTGTACCTTTACGCTTATCGGCCCCTGTAGCTCCACCGATCGCTGCTGCTAAAGAAGGTAAAGTAATTGAACTAGCTAAAATTTGGCAGGAGTTTTGTATCTCGCGACAGAAATCTGACTTAGTGTTGTTGGAAACTTTGGGTGGTTTAGGATCGCCTGTAACCGATGAGTTGATTGTGGGTAATATTGCTGCGGACTGGCGTTTACCGACTGTGTTAATTGTACCTGTAAAGCTAGGGGCGATCGCCAATGTTGTCGCGAATGTAGCTCTAGCGCGCAGTCTTAAAATTGATTTAAAAGGAATTATTCTTAATTGTTCTGTTCCTGAAGCAGAAGCAACGATCAATGATTTAACTCCAGTCGATTTAATTCAATCTTTAACTCAAATACCAATTATTGGGATTCTGCCCTATATTCATGATGTTACAGATAGCTCAAAATTAGCTTCAATTGCTGCTAACTGGGATTTAGAATTAATTTTGCCAAAACCCAAAGTCAGTTATCGATAAATTATTGCTTAAGACAATAATAATGTAGGGGGTTAGGGATAAATTGATGTTGCCTTTACCCCTCTATTCTCAGACTCAATGATTAATTTACTACCAACTAGATTTAACTACCCCAGGTAATAAACCTTCATGGGCCCATTCTCGCAATACATTCCGAGATAAACCAAAATCACGGTAATATCCTCTTGGTCTACCGGTTACCATACAACGATTACGTTTACGAGTAGCAGAACTATCTCTAGGTAATCTCTGAATTTGACGATGAATATCGAGCTTTTCGGCTGCGGATGTAGCTTTGCGAAAACGTTCTTTTAATTCTGCTCTTTTATCAGCGTATTTTGCTACTAACTGAGCGCGTTTCTTCTCACGCTCAATCATACCTTTCTTTGCCATATAAATTTATTGCTATTAATAATAAACACACAGTTTCCTAGTATAACTCGAACTAGTGATTACTGATTACTGATTACTGATTACTGATTACTGATTACTGATTACTGATT
>CAYMWC010000002.1:0-75675 GCA_964393695.1 uncultured Pleurocapsa sp. | reverse complement strand
CTTTTATAATATAATTCTTTATTGTCTTCTATCTGGCTGCAAACCGCTGTATCTGATTCTATTTGAATGTTACTCATTGTTATACTTAAATTAAGTTTGAACTTGCGGAAGTCTCTAGATGTCCAGTCGGGAGGCTTCCTTTGTAGTTAATTATCTCATTCTACAAGTTCTATTTATTAACTCGTTTGGGGAAAAGTAAGATAACCGCACGGACATCTCACGGTGCTGAATTCGATTCAGCACCCGTGTCCTTCACTTCTTTACCCCCATGAATCTTAAAACCTTCCTCAATGCGATCGCGATCTTTATCGGTTTGGGATTAGTCGCTTTTCAGTTTAATAGAGGTAGTCAATCAGAACAAGTAACCGTTGTACCCCAATCAGCAGAAAAACGGGAGTTTGAGAGATGGAATCTAAAAGAAGGAAGTATCTATGATGGAGACACTTTAAGGGCTAGACGTGGCGAGGAAGAGTTAAAGATAAGATTCTGCGGAATTGATGCCCCAGAGAAAAACCAAGAGTTTGGCATTGAGTCTAGAGATTACTTGCGAAGTCTTATTGCCAAAAGTGACGGCAGAATTCATGTTTTACCCATTGAAAAAGACCGATATGGACGCACTGTAGCGGAGTTATGGATACCAATTAAACCTGACTTTGAAGGGGAAATTCATCTTAATACAGCAATGGTTGAAGCTGGCTATGCTTATCACTATCAGCAGTATTCAGGTAGTTGTGAGAGTGCCGAGAATTTAGGCTGGGCGGAGAAGATTGCTCGTGATGATAAGTTAGGTGTTTGGAATGGTAGTCATCAAGAGCCTTGGGAATTTAGGAAGGCTAATAAGTAAGACAATAACAACTTGTTACTATCGGCGAAATTGAGGAAAGCGAGTTTTGCATCCTCGGTTGAGAAAGCCATCTAGTCCCCAAGCCGAACATTCAATTGAGTAAGTTTTCTCGGGATTAGAAACCAAGGTATAGTCACAGGAGACATAACTGTTGCCATCAGTATCCATCGCTTGACATCTAGAGCCGTTGACTTCTTGTTTGAGTACAGAAGAGACGTAATCTCAGTAGATCGAAAAATCATTTTCTAGCAGGCGATCGCTAATAGGCGACGGAGTAAAATCATAATTTACGATTATATTACAAAGCAAAAATCATCAAGATTTTATGTCTTATGGAATATAAATAACTTTTACGGCAACCAACTTAAAGCGGGACAAAAAGAGAGATTAAGTAGGGCGGTGCAATTATTTATTTAAGTTATGATTTTCAAGTTATTTAAACTATATAAATTGTTCAACCGAATTATTACTCTACAAGCGATCGCTTTAATTACATCGCTATCTCGTCCAGTCTTCGACACTTGTAAGACCAAGTATCTATAAGTTTTTCCATTTCTTCTTTGTCTTTTTTTCGGGCATTTTCGATTTCTGACTGCGTTTCTAACCAAAATTCTCCCCCAAACTTACCAGCTACATCAGCAAGAGGATGATTATCTTGTTGTTTGTTTTTGGACTTTTTTTGGGAAGTTTTGTTTATTGCCATTATTTGTAATTCTAATCTTTTCTATTCTTTAGTTTAGCTCTAAAGATAGTTTTCTACTGCTGGTGGTATTTTGGAGATCGCTTTGCAATTATTAAAGGGGTAAATGGGTAATACTAAATTCGATTATCAGAGTATACTTTTCACAGTCAAGATTTCACAGTCAAAAATTTAAAAATGAAAGAAATTAATTTCAAAAACTGTGTCTTAAAAAGGTTACTCTATATAGGGTTTTAAAAAGTTTCTAACTTTATTGTTATTAAATTGGTACTGTATTAAGTTAAGTTGCTTTTTAGTTTCCAACTTTATTTTTTAAAGAAAATTTTCACTGACCCTACAATAAGCCTTATGAGCAATGATAGTTTCCAACTTTATTATCATTTTACATGGATTTGTGGAATGACAATAAAGTTGGTAGATTTACAATAAAGTTGGGAAATTAAGAAAAAATAACAATAAAGTTAGTAATTTTACTCGTACAATAACAGTAATCCTGTATTGGGTTCTGTCGCTTAAAAGAAAACTTCAGAAAAGACAAAAGACATAGTAACTTCTGGGTAGGTTTATATGGAAACTTGTGGGTTGAAAATTTTCAAATGTGTAATGATTGGATTGAACAATTAATGATACTCACTCCCAACAAGCTACCTTTTTATCAACAGGGTATGAGAGCTAAAAAGCTTCTTCTCTCATCCCTTTGAGTGTGTTGTCACCCCGTGAGCTCGATCTTGTCAAATTTTGGCTCAATCTTTAAACAAGGCTACAGGTACCATCTGGACATAATTCTTCTAGTTCGATGTTTACTGGTTCTATCTTCCAAATGTCTTGACAGTATTCTTGAATCGAGCGATCGCTGGAAAATTTTCCCATACGCGCCACATTGAGAATCGACATCTTAGTCCATTGTTCGCGATCGCGATAAACTTGACTTAAGCGATCTTGACAATCAACATAGGATTGGTAATCGGCAAAAAGCAGATATCGATCCTGATTGAATAGGGAATCTATCAGAGGTTTGAAGAGGTTGCTATCTCCATGAGAGAAAAACCCCGAACTAATCAAATCGATTACTTCTTTGAGTTGGGCATTAGCATGATAATAATCCCAAGGATTGTAACCTTTAACTTGTAACTCCCGTACTTCTTCTGCGGTTAATCCAAACAGGAAAAAATTCTCAGCACCTACTTCTTCTCGGATTTCAATATTAGCCCCGTCAAGCGTACCAATAGTTAATGCTCCGTTCATCGAGAACTTCATGTTACCAGTACCAGAGGCTTCTTTCCCCGCCGTAGAAATTTGCTCGCTCAGATCAGCAGCAGGATAAATCTTTTGAGCGTTGGTAACATTAAAATCAGGGAAGAAAACTATCTTCAGGCGATCGCCTACATCAGGATCATTATTAATTACATCTGCTACAGAATTGATCAGCTTAATAATTAGTTTTGCCATATAGTAGCCAGGTGCAGCCTTGCCACCAAAGATAAAAGTTCGAGGTGTAATATCTAAATCTCGATTATGCTTAAGGCGATTGTATAGGGTGATAATATGTAGCACATTGAGATGTTGACGCTTGTACTCATGCAATCTTTTTACCTGAACATCAAACAGCGACTCTGGATTGACAACAACACCAGTGCGCTCTTGAATGACAACTGCTAAATCCTGCTTAATCTCCAACTTAATTTTTCGCCATTTATCTCGGAAAGAAGCATCTTCAGCCAATGGTTCGAGTTTTTTGAGATCTTCTAAGTGCTTAATCCAGCGATCGCCAATTTTTCCAGAAATCAATTTAGTCAGTCTAGGATTACTGATTACCATCCAACGACGGGGTGTGACACCATTGGTTTTATTGCTAAATTTTTCTGGGTATAATTCATAGAAATCTCGCAGAACATCTTTTTTCAGCAATTCCGTATGCAACTGGGCAACCCCATTGATAGCATGGCTACCCAGACAGGCTAAATTTGCCATACGGATGTATTTTTCACCACTTTCATCAATCAGCGATAATCTGGCTAATCTTCCATCACCATCAGTAGCTAGATATTTAATCCGAACTTGATCGAGAAAACGCTGATTAATTTCATAAATAATTTCTAAATGTCTAGGCAGGAGATTGGCAAATAAACTCAGCGACCATTTTTCTAGTGCTTCTGGCAATAAGGTATGGTTAGTATAACTAAAGGTATTTTGAGTGATATACCAAGCCAGATCCCAATCCAAATGATGTTTATCTACCAGCAAACGCATTAATTCGGCAACAGCAATGGAGGGATGAGTATCGTTTAGTTGTACAGCAAACTTCTCATGGAATGTCTCGATACTATTCCCTGCCAATCGATGTATGCGAATCATATCTTGAAGGGAACAGGAAACAAAGAAATACTGCTGTTCTAGACGCAGTTGTTTACCTTGAATTTGTTCATCATTGGGATAGAGGACTTTAGTAATGTTCTCTGAAACCATTTTTTTGTTAACTGCACCGTAGTAGTTACCCAGATTGAAAGACTGAAAGTCAAAGGATTCAACCGCTTCAGCTTTCCAAAGACGCAGGGTGTTGGCAGTGTTGACCTGAAAACCCAGTACTGATGTATCGCAGGGAATCCCTTTGATCACGCGATCGCTAATCCAATGTACTCGGTAATTTCCTCGCTCATCTTGATAAGATTCAGTATGACCGCCTAACTTAACTTCAACTGCTTCTTCTGGATGTGCGATCTCCCAGGGATTACCGTAGCGTAACCATTTATCAGTAATTTCGACTTGCCAACCATCCCGAATTTCTTGATCGAAGATACCAAATTCGTAGCGAATGCCATAGCCAATTGCTGGAATTTCCAGAGTTGCCAAGGAATCCAGATAACAAGCTGCCAGTCTTCCCAAACCGCCATTACCTAAGCCTGGTTCTTCTTCTGCTTCAATCAGTTCTTGTAAATCGAGTCCAGATTCTTCAGTTGCTTGACGTACTCGCTCATAAAGCCCTAAATTAATTAGGTTGTTAGCTAAATGTGGCCCCATCAAGAATTCTGCTGAGAGATAACAGACCACTTTGACATCTTTTTTGAGATAGGTTTGGACTGTATTTAGCCAACGATGAAGCAAGCGATCGCGCACTGTATAAGCCAACGCCATGTAATAATCATTCTTGGTAGCTATACCAGGGAATTTCCCCTGAAGATAAAAGAGATTATCAGCTAAGGCGCGTCTGAGAGTTGCTAGACTCAAGCCAGTGCGATCGTCTTCTACTTGGATTTGGATTGGGATAGTTTCGATAGGTGAATTCATATTTATCTGAGGTTGGTTTTTCTTTAAGTTGCCGATCCAGAAATTTGGGAATTGTTTATGTTGACTTCTGAATCGTCATTACGGGAAGCAGATTCTTTAAAAATGGCGGACATGATTTTGTAGAAGCCAAACTTACCATTGATAATTCCTGCTGTGGTTATGCCTCCAATCGTTGCGCCCATAATTCCCAAAGGCACTACATCCATTCCCGTTAGATAGAGATTTTGAATGGGAGTTTTAGCACTAAGCCATTTTTTTCCCCATCTTTCAGGTACGCAGGGAATGCCGTAAATGGCTCCTTGATCGCTGGCATCGAAGTAAGCAAAAGTTAGAGGAGTAGATAATTCGTAGTATTCGATCAGATCTTTGAATCCAGGATAGCGAGACTCAACAAAATTAAGGATGTTTTGCGCGATCGCTTCTTTTAATTGATAATATTCTGCTTTTCTATGTTTCCAGTTTTGTTCTTGCCATTTAGAGAAGAATTCGTAACCGAGAAAAACAAGAATTTGGGCAGTGTGGGCTGTTTGCGTGTCGTCTTTTAGGGATGCAAACGACATATAACAATAGTCGATCGCTTTGTCTAGTGCAGCACTTTGTTCTTGAAAAGTGCGATCATGGTCATAATCGCTATAAATCCAGTGATTTTCGCCTTTAAAACCCAATTTTACAGGAGATTCTTTGAATCCTAAAAACAAAGTTAGCGCACTGTTTCCTTTGGGAAATTGTTTAATTTCTTCTCTGTAATTAGCAACTAGATTGTTGTGGGTGGGAATTAACTTAGTATAGGTATTAAACGCTCCAGCATCAGAAATAACAATCGGTGCGTAATATTCTTCAATTGCGCTATTGGGTTGGTGTGCTTTTTGTACCTTAACGCCCTTGGCTATTCCATCTTCAATAATAATTTCCGTGACTTGTTTTTGAGTCAGGACTTTGCCACCATTTTTTTCAATTAAAGGCAAGATCTTTTTAGCAATTTCTGACGCACCACCTACGGGATAGTAACCACCTTTGAGAAAGTGAGACACAACTGTAGCGTGAATGATAAAAGAACCTTGTGCGGGTGGCAAACCATAAGTTCCCCACTGGGAAGCTAGTAATGCTTTTAGCTGAGGATCTTGGAAATTGCGATCAAGATATTCTTTAGTTGTCAGTCGCTCGATTTGTTTCAGTCTGGGATTAACAAATTTGATTAAAGCTTTTAAAAAACTTGGAATTGCACCTATTTTAGCAATATTTTTTATATCCCTGAAGTATCGTTCAATTCCTCGCTTTTCCTGCGCAAACATTTGAATGAGATGCGCTTGAAATTTCATGGGATCACAAGATTGCTCACAAGTAAAATCGGGATAAACAAACTTTTCAAACGGATCGGGCATTTTATTCCATTCAAGTTTACCGTTCGTTAGATAGTCAAAAATTTTGCGTCCAAATTCACCTTTGCCCATCTGTCCGACATAGTGTAGTCCTACATCCCATTTAAATTTACTTTCGCGAGTAAATTCGTGAGTGTATCCGCCAGCAACATAATGCTGTTCTAAAACCAGAACTTTTTTTTGATTCAATTTAGCAAGAATAGCTGCAACCGTCAGTCCACCAATACCAGAACCGATAGCGATCGCATCGAATTGGTTTGAATTAGACATAATTTCCTCTTGAGTATTATGAAAGTAACTGGAACATCAATTAGCCTTTAAAAATAAGAAAGTGGATCATGTAATCAAGTTACGTTGACGAATTTTAGTAGATTGTAGATTTTTCAGAAGTAATGTGGTGGCGAGCAAGCTAGCTACACCAAAAACAGCCCACAACGGTTCTAAATTCCAGGCTCTTGGCACACCTGCATTAGCTGCAAAAGCTGACATGGCGATTAGAGAGAGGGCGTAAGTAGAACACTTAATCATCAACATTGCGCCTAAAACGTAGCCCCAAGGCTGTCGCTGCCACAGCAAGAACGCGCCTAACACCAAAAATGGGATCAGCAAGGATAAATCCAGGGCATAGACAATGCTGGTGGGATGTCCTGTCTGAATAATGTCCTGGGGTATCTTTCCTGTGATGATAAAATTGAGCGATCGCGAGATCCACATTCCACCCAGGAAAACTGCAAAAAACAGCATGAAACCCCCGATCCATTTAACAGGTGTTCTGGGATTAAATCTTTGGCTAATTCCATAAATATCGACTTTTGGTAGCCCAAAGATAAGCACAAAAATCGATAGCGAGAAGAGCATGACGTAAATTAGAAACAATGGATTGAATGCTGCCCCGAACAGGTAAAACGCATAATTGTAAAGCGTGTACCCCAACATTCCCAGCCACAGCAATTGTGCTTTTTGTGAGCCACGTAGGGAGAAAACTAAGGCAATGACCAATAAAGGAACGGCAATGACCAAACTTACTAGGTCGTTACCCCTTAATGCTGCTGCGATTAGAGTATTATCGCGATAGAAATCGGCAATAAACAATCCACTGGCAGATGCTACAGTGAGCAAAAAGGCAATTACCATCGAGAGACTATAGGCAAATTTTAATTGGGTTCGTACCATAAAATAAAATATTTCGATATTTTAGCTGTGTCAGTTCCCACTACTTTCTATTCAGCTGCCCCGTACCTTAGCTGCGATTAGTGGCGATAGAGTTAAGACGAGCAAACCGAGTGGCATCAATCCACCCTGCAACAGGTTATAGTCAGAGGCGATTCGCTCCCAGGAAAGCCCCATAAAGAATCGTCCCAGAACGATCTCAAAGCCTACGGTTAGCCCCAGCCAAAGCAATCCAATACCCCACAACTGTTTTACACGAGTAGCATCAATCCAGCGAATCGAGGCAATGACGATCGCCAGAATAATTGCTAATCCTGTGAATACAGAAATTTGTCTGGCTTTGACATCACCTATTAAAGGTTCTAGCCAGAAAATTCGCGCCGTGCCATGTAGCACCTCGGCAAACATAAACATCACCCAAACCACCAGCCCTCGTAAAAGTACAGCTTGATGATTAGATAGTTTGGCGATCGGTTTATTGATAGACATTTTGAAATTCTCCTGATCAACCAACTCGACAGTTGCATTCGACGCATTCACCACCAAATAAGCCCAAACTCAGCAACTTCTAAAATCAGCATGGCAACGATTAAATGCCAAGTGCCAAACCATTTGTTACTTGAGTTTATGTTATGGAAATAGTGTGAGTAATTTGTGAGTAAATTAATGATTGAGTAACCAAGCCATGGTCACAGGCGCGATCGCAATCTGTTAGAGAATGTGCAAGAATATAAACATTTCCTTTGGTTTGAATTAGTCATGATTTCCTCATTTCTTTGGTAAGGGAATTTCGGCATCCGCAGGCATACCAGGTTTGGCAAAACCCCCTGGCCGCTCAATTGTCAGTTTCACCCCAAATACCTGCTCTACTCTGTCTTTTTGAAAATAGACATTTTCGGGCGTAAAGGAAGCTTTCGCATCAACAGCTGCAATCTTTGCCTCTAAAGGGTTTTGATGGTTTGGATCGTTATCAAGATAGACTCGAGCAGGTTGCCCTACCCGAATTTGAGCAATCTGTCCTCCTGGAATGAATCCACGCAGATAAACTTGGTTCAGGTCTACAATTCTTAGTAGAGGACGGCTTGGTAGCACGACTGTACCAGGTTCTACACTGCGCGTTGTGACGACCCCATTGATCGGGCTGTTGACCGTCAAATTATTCAAACGGCTTTGAATCAGTTGTTGGTTTGCCTGGGCTGTTTTGACATCCGCCTGAGCTACCAAAAGCGCAACCCTTGCCTGATCTGCCTGAGCTTGCAAGCGGCTGATATTCGTTTCCTGTCTATCAGGATTCAGCGTTGTGGTTTGTGCCTGGGTTAATTTTCCTTGAGCGATTTCGACGGCGCGACGGGCTGCTTCCACTGCTGCCTGACGGCTATGAATAGCAGCCTGAGAAGTATTGAATGCGGTTTGTGCCAGATCGCCGCGTTGTTGGGTTTCTGCACCCAGACGGGCTAGACGAACAAAGCGATCGCGATCAACCCGCGTTTGTTCCAGTAATGCTCTTGCTTCTTCTACTCTTGCCTGTTCTTGCTGGAGGAAAGCCTGAGCCGTGGAAACGAGGGCTTGTGCTTCTGCGACCTTGCCTGTGGTATCTCCCTCGGACTGTTGTAGGTTTAGCCTTGAGTCGGTCATCTGACTCTCCTGCACCGAAATTTGAAGATGGGCAGCTGCTTCTCGTTGTTTTGCCGCTTCAACCTGTGATTTGGCTGCTGCCAATTCGGATCGTACCTCATCATCGTCTAGACGCACTAATAATTGCCCCTTAGTTACAGTTGCTCCTTCTCGCACTGTTACTGCTTCGACGCGACCTGCTCCTTTGGTACTGACATCGGTTTCATAGCCTTCGATGCGCCCACTGAAGGGGATGATGTTATCGTTTTGAGGGCGGAGCAATGTGTACCAGATGCCGACACCGATTCCAGCGATCGCCATAGCTCCTAGCAGAAGCCAGACCCAACGGCGAGAAGGGGTTTTGGGCGCGGGTGGTTGGGGAGCTTCCGTCGATTGTGTTTCTGTGGAAGAATTAGTTAATTGAGTCATATTAAATAGCATCCTTAAATCTGAGATGGAAATTAAAGAATTAATGAGTTTTAACTGAGTTGCCTTCGATAACGATTCGCACTTATAAGCAGAGTCGCTATGGCAAACAAAATCATGGCGATCGCGTGTAACCACCAGACCTCTAGCCCAGCACCCTTGAGCAGAATGCCCCGCAGAATGACCAGATAATGATAGAGGGGATTAATCTGAGCGATCCAACGAAATAGCAAGGGCATACTGTTAACTGCCGTGACAGCACCACCTAACAAAATAATCGGAATAGTTAGGAAAATGCCAACGAGAATCGTTTGTAATTTGTTGTTAGAAAATGTGGAAATGGCTAACCCAATGGCAACGCCGATTTGAATATAGAGAATTGAAAAAATCAATAACAGCAGCAGATTTCCTCGAAAGGGCAATTGGAACACCCAACGAGCAACCATAAAGCACAGCAGCAACGTTCCCGTCAGCAAACCTGAAATGGGTACAATTTTGGAAATGAGAATTGCCGTAGAAGCTACGGGGGTCATCAGTAGTTGCTCTAAAGTACCCTGATCTTTTTCCCGAACTGCTTCCACGGCAGCGGCTAAGATTGCACTCAGGGTGATGATGGTGCCAATGACTCCAGGTACAAAGAACCAGCTATCGAGCGTACCAGGATTGTAGCGAAAGGTGATTTGGGATTGAATGGGAATTTCTAACCCTGTCGATAGGGGTTGATATTGCTCTAGCAGATTAAGGTTGAATTGAGTCGCGATCTGGGCAATATAACCCTTGGCAAGACCAGAACTGTAGGCATTGATGCCATCGATCGCCACTGCAACTTCCGATGTGCCTGTTTGCAATAGATCGCGGCTGAAGGTGGAGGGAATAATCAATCCCGCATCGACTTGTCCGCGTTCGATCTGTTGAGTCAAGTCTGGCTGGCTATTGGTGTAGCGATGATCAAGAAACACCTGATTAGCTGTGAAAGCATCCACCAGTTCCCGACTGAGGGCGACTCGATTTCCGTCTAGAATACCCAGCCGTAGATGGGTGACGTTGGAATTTAAGACATAGCCGAAAATCACCATCGAAATGATGGGTGCAATCGTCAGAAAAATGACCAGTTGACGATTTCGCAACAGTTCGGTGGATTCTTTGATTAAGAGCGCAAAAAGACGACGATTCAGCATAGGTTAACTCGATATTTGCATTCGACGCATTCCCCACCAGGCAAGCCCAAACTCGGCAACACTCAAAATGAGCATGGCGATAATCAGATACCAGGTGCCAAACCAACCCGAACCCCGCACGAATACATCGCGGCACAGTTCGATGTAGTAGCGTACTGGCACCAAATAGGAAGCAATAGAGAAGGGAAATGGAACGCTATTGAGGGGGAATAGAAAGCCTGCCAAGAGAAAAGCCGTTAAGACTTTGATCGTGCCGATCGCCTGCACCGCAGCACTCTGAGTTGTGGTAAAAATACCAATGATTAACCCCAACTGCACTCCCGCCAGCATAAACACAGGTGTGCCAATTACCAAGGGCATCGGATCGCCGACAAAGCCAACCCCGAATAACAAAAAACCAATGATAAATAGGATCGCTGCTTCTCCCAACCCTACAGCGATATATGCCAAAGACTTGCCGACTAACAGTTCAAACGCGCTCAGGCTAGAAGCATATAGTTGCAAAATAGTACCCTGTTCTTTTTCCCGCACCAAGGCGATCGCAATTAGCAGTGGTGGGAAAATAGCTAGAATTACCCCGTAACTTCCTGGCACGATAAATAGGGATTCCTGCCTTCCTGGGTTGAACCACAGACGCACCTGAGCCACGACTCCCAACGTTTCGGACAGTTCCCCCAACTGCTCTTGCAGGATAGATAGGGTCGTTCCCTTGACGGCTAACTCTATTACACGGGCATTAATCGTATCGCTGCCATCGATTACCACCTGCACTGTTCCCGTTCTACCTGCGTCCGCATCGGCTGCAAACCCCACAGGAATAGTCACTTGTACCTGAGCCGTGCCGCGATCGAGGGCATCGGGAAAGCGCATACCCTGCCACTGTGCTGGAACAAATAAATTGGTCGCATAGAGCCGTTCAATGTAGCTGCGGCTGAGAGTGGTTTGGTCTAAATCGCGTACCACCAAAGGAATATTTTTTGCCTCCAGGCGAATAGCAAAGCCGATAATCAATAAGGCGAGCGCGGGTAAGATAAATGCTAGGGCAACACCTAAGCGATCGCGCTGGAACTGTTGCAGCTCTTTGAAGAATTGGTTGCGAATCCGTCGGATCTTCATGGTGGCGCACCTCCTGCTCGTTGTACTTCTCCAATAAAGGCATCTTCCAAAGAAAAAGGAATGGGTTGAGTGTCCAAGAGGGACAAATTCGCTTGTTGCAGCAGTGATTCTACTTGGGATAATTCGCGATCGGGATTTTCCAAAGCAACGTGGAGGCGATCGCCAAAAATGGAAACGCGCCAAGGTTCTAAGTTTTGTCGCAGGCGATCGTAACTGTCTTGTAGTTGCCCCACTCGTAATTCAAATAACTGACCTGGTTGTGCTGCTTTGATCTCGCTTGCCGATCCCTCCGTCACTTTTCGACCTGCTACCATAAAACATAAGCGGTTACACTGTTCTGCCTCATTCATGTAGTGTGTAGTAACGAGAATAGCTGTACCATTGCGGGCAAAGTCATTAATCAACTGCCAGAATTGTTGTCGTGCCAGCACATCAACTCCAGAGGTTGGTTCATCGAGAAATAAAATCTCTGGTTCGTGCATCACCGATGCCCCAAATGCCACCCGTTGTTTCCAGCCTCCTGGTAGTTGACGAGTTAGCAAATGTTCCTGTCCTTCCAAGCCACTGATTGCCAACACCCAACGAATCTTTTCCCGTTGCTGTCGGGGCGGAATGCCGTAGACTCCACTGTAAAATTGCAAATTTTCCAAAATGGTCAAATCATCGTAGAGGGTAAATTTCTGGCTCATATAGCCAATTCGCTGGCGTAGTTCGGCACTCCGCAGATTGCCTGTTTCTCCAGCGATAGAAACCTCTCCTGAACTAATGGGCAACAGTCCACACAGCATTTTAATCGCGGTAGTTTTCCCAGCACCGTTTGCACCCAGCAATCCGTATACTTCACCATAGTGAATGTCCAGATTTAGGTCTACGACGGCATGGAAAACCCCGAAGACTCGATTGAGATTACTGGCGGCAATAGCAATTCCCTGCTCTCTGTTTCCTGACATCGATCGCGGAAACAGAATCGATTTGGGGACAGAATCTTTTCGCCGTAGAAGTGTGGTGAAGACATTTTCTAATGTGGCGGCTTCGGGTTGGATTTTATTGCAGGTCACTTGCTTCTGGCTCAGTCTATCGCGAACTAGAATTTCTCCCTGTTGGATATCTTTGACCAGCACTTCAAGGCGATCGCCCATCGTAGATACATCGGCAATCTCTCCGTTCTCCATTAACGGCAGCAAGGCTTGTTCCGTTTTGACTAACTCGGTTGTCCGAATCACCAGCCGTTGCAGTCCTAGGTCTGCTTTCAATTGTTGTGGAGAACCAATTTGCTGGATTTGCCCATCGTACATTAGAGCAACGCGATCGCAACGTTCAGCTTCATCGAGATCGGGCGTGGCAACCACAATCGTGATTCCCTGGGCAGTCAAGCTTGCTAGAATGTCCCAAAACTCGCGACGAGCAATGGTATCAACCCCTGTGGTTGGCTCGTCCAGCAACAGGACTTGAGGTTCGGCAATCAGCGCACAACAGAGGGCTAACTTCTGTTTCATACCTCCCGAAAGACGACCCGCCAGGCGATCGCGAAATCGATCCAATTGCATCAGCTTCAGATATTTGCTGCATCGTTCTTCTAATTGGTTTTCGGGGACTAACCGCAGTCCTGCACTGTAATTAATATTTTCCTCAACACTGAGGTCTGGATAAAGCGAGAATTGTTGCGTGAGATATCCGATCTGGTTGCGAGCATCTCTGGCAGGTAATTCTAAGATTCGAGCGTTCCCCGCCGTTGCCTCCATCACACCACCCAGAATATTGAAAGCTGTCGTCTTGCCAGCACCATCGGGTCCAATTAGCCCAAAGAGTTCTCCCCGATAAACTTCTAGATCGATACCTCGAATCGCGCTCGTCTTTCCGTAGTTTTTGTATAGCTTCTGGACATGAATTGTGACAGTATCTAGCCTAGAAGAAGATACGTTGGCGAAGCCTCTTTTGCTGAGAATTGTAGCCTCATTACTAGGTACCATGGGCAAAAAAGGAATTTTAGGATACTTTTACTTAAGTTTATGTTACGGGAATAGTGTGAGTAATTTGTGAGTAAATTAGTGATTATTAATGATTGATTAACCAAGCCATGGTCACAGGCGCGATCGCACCGAAAATTGTAGTCTAGCGATCGCAAAAATGAAGAAATCACTTTGCCTGAATGCAATTGAGCATTAATCTTAACGTTTTAGATGTTTCAGAATGAAATCAGCACGTTTTCTTTAAAAAAAGCTAGTTGATTCTGTATGATATGGAAATCGTTACCTAACTACTGTTGCGACCGCGATCGCAAGAGTCATCTTCAATAAAGCCATCGAAAAAGGCGGAGAAAACTTAGGTCAAGAGGTTTCTAACAAAATTGGTCAACTACTTAATTTGATTAGAGATAAGTTTCAAGAAGTTAGAAACTAATTTACCAACTCAACAACGAGAACATAATCAATATCAAGTTTTATACATAACTGAAGATACAGTAAATGCGATCGCTATTCCTGGAAATAAAGTTATCATTTATCAGGGACTATTAAAAGAGATTAGTTCGGAAAATGAATTGATGATGATTTTAGGACACGAATTAGGACATTTTGCCCATCGGGATCATCTACGAAGTTTAGGCAATGTTTTAGTGTTGAGAATGACAATTTCTTATTTATTGGGTGATGCAACTATTTTCAAATCAATAATCGCAACGACCGTTAAAGCAATTAGTAAGGATTGAACAAAATTGAACAAAATAAATACAATTTGGGCTTTCTTACACCTTTACCTGAAACTTTAAAATTAAATCAATTAAAAAATTAACACGAACTTTAAATTTTCGCCTAGTATTAGTATTACCTGATTAAACTGCTAATATCTATCAAACTACATAGAATATTAGTTTTCTTGAACTGGCTAATCAATTGAATAATCGAGAAAAATAATATGTTGCCTATCGTTCGGAATCTACTCGCAGTCGGAGAATCTATTAATTTTAATACGGCAACTAACGAGGAATTAATCTCAGCCTATAGCGAAATTTTGCCTCCTAATGCTCAAGAGTTAATGGGATTGAGAAAGAAACTCCAAAGGATTACGTCTACTCTCTCTAAAACCCCTAATATGGGTTGGTCTCAATTTGGTAGTTTGATTGGTCGAGAATTTCAAGAGTCTCTTTATAAATCGGAAAGATGATCAGCGCGATCATTATGATTAGAAAAAGAAGAAATTGTGGCTAAAGATATCATGCTCAGGGATGAAAATAAGATTATTCTGATTTATTCTGGTTTACCTACTAACTTATAAAATCTCTCTCTGCCTTCGTGATATTGATTACTGGGATAACCCATCATCTGGTGAATAATCCACTTTTGAGGTTTGCCATCTTTGAGCAATAAAGCGATCGCTTGTTCCATAATTTCATCGTCATCCAAGCAATGTTCAGTAAAATAGTTGCTAGTTTGACGAAAGCTGCTTTTATAATTCTCATCCTCAAACTGAAGATATATTTGGGTTAATAATAGAGGTAAAGATTTAAACTGATTTTGCTTGAGGACAAGTGTCTTGCAGTCTGGACTGGATAAGTGCTGTAAATAATGATCCTGACTATCTTTAGAGGTTAGCTTTCTAGCTAGTGATTTTAACTTACTAGGATTGGTTTGCAAAATCTGACGATACAAATAATCTCTGACTACTGCTTCTAATAAAGTCTCCCCCAAAAGTTGTAATTGTTTATCTGAGGCAGAATGTTCCAAATCGGGTTTGAGATAGCGTTGAAGTAGAGGGACAAGCAAGTGCTTGTGTAACCAATTACGAGTCTGGGAAAAACCCCGATCTATATGAATTGCTCCAACTAAGGCTTTAAATGCCTGTTCAAAAGGATTTTGCTGTTTGACTCGGAGGCGATAGCGTTCTTCTTTTAAACCCAAAAACGGATAAGCATCTCCTAGCTGGAGATCGTACCACAGTTGCGTCAGTCTATCGTTAGCAGTGATTTTATCCTGTAATGCCTTGAATTTTCCTATCTGAAAGTGAGAAAAATGCCCAACAAGATAATCTACTACCACCAAATTAAGAATACTCTCACCTAGATATTCTAAACGCTGATTATCAAATTCTGGCTCATTGATTTGTTTAGCATAGGAAGGATGAATTAGTGCTAGACGAAGGGTTTGATCGTGTTTAAAATTAATGCCAATTTTGTTTTCGACTGGCGATGATTCCCAGGTATTATTCATTGATTTATATTTAATATTCTTAATATATTGCAACTGATTATGATAATTTCCTTAAGCAATCTGATAATTCAGACCCTCTCGGTAAAATTAAAGAATTAAAATAGCAGCTACCACCAATATGATTTAATTTCGATAGCTCAAATCAATTTTTTTTTAAGGTCTTGCCAACATTATTAAATTTATTAACATGAATCATCATCAACTACCACCAAAACAGGGTCTATATGATCCTAGCTTTGAGCATGATGCCTGCGGGGTGGGATTTATCGTTCACATGAATGGCAAAAAATCTCATGAGCTTGTAGAACAGGCTTTGACGATTCTAAATAATCTCGAACATCGTGGTGCTTGTGGTGCAGAAACTAATACAGGTGATGGCGCAGGTATTTTGATGCAAATACCTCATAAGTTTATGAGGAAAGTAACTGCCCAGGAAAATATTACTATACCAGAAGCAGGGCAATATGGTGTTGGCATGATTTATGCTTCTCCCGAGCCTTTACTCAGAGAGAAGGGCAGACGAGTCTTTGAAAAAATTGTTGCTGAAGAAGGACAGCAAGTTTTGGGTTGGCGTGATGTACCTACCGATAACTCATCCCTGGGGAATACTGCTAGAGCAAGCGAGCCTTTTATGCAGCAGGTGTTTATCCAGTGCGCCCCAGATATAGATGAAGCAGCCTTTGAACGGAAACTCTTCGTGATTCGCAAACGGACTCATCAAGCAATTCACAGAGAGGTAGGAGATTCTTTTTGGTACGAGTCGAGTGTCTCCTGTCGTACGATTGTCTATAAAGGAATGTTAATGCCGATGCAGGTAGGGGAATACTATCCCGAACTTCACGATCGCGATCTTGAAAGTGCTTTAGCATTAGTGCATTCTCGCTTCAGTACCAATACCTTCCCTAGTTGGGAAAGATCCCATCCTTATCGCTATATTGCTCATAACGGCGAAATAAATACTCTACGGGGCAATATTAATTGGATGCACGCTCGTCAGTCTTTGTTTGAGTCGGAACTATTCGGCGAAGATATGAAGAAGGTGCAGAATTTAATCAATATTGAAGGCAGTGACTCGAGTATTTTTGATAATACATTAGAACTATTAGTATTAGCAGGGCGATCGCTTCCTCAGGCGGTAATGATGATGATCCCTGAACCTTGGACTGCTCACGAATCAATGAGTGACGAGAAAAAGGCTTTTTATGAATATCATTCGTGTTTGATGGAACCTTGGGATGGGCCCGCTTCAATTGCTTTTACTGATGGCACAATGGTAGGGGCAGTCTTGGATCGCAATGGTTTACGTCCTTCTCGTTATTACGTGACTAAAGATAATCTGGTGATTATGGCATCAGAAGCAGGAGTCTTACCAATTCCCCCCGAACAGGTGGCTTTAAAGGGGCGTTTAGAGCCTGGTAAAATGTTCCTGGTCAATATGGAAGAGGGACGCATTGTTGCCGATGAGGAGATCAAACAGGGGATTGTTAACGAATATCCTTATCGGGAGTGGTTGGATCGTAATTTGGTAGATTTGGCATCCTTACCAGAACCCAAGATATCTAATGATTTTGCAACTGTTTCTTCAGCAGATCTAACCACAACTATTCAAAAACAGATGACCTTTGGTTATACTTTTGAAGAACTGCGGATGTTATTAAAACCGATGGCTCTCAATGGGGTGGAAGCAATTGGTTCGATGGGGTCGGATACGCCTTTAGCAGTGCTGTCAGAACGACCCAAATTACTTTATGATTATTTTCAACAACTGTTTGCCCAAGTAACCAATCCTCCTATCGATTCGATTCGGGAAGAAATTGTTACTTCTCCCATCACTACTATTGGTGCAGAACGCAACTTACTTGATCCACAACCAGAAAGTTGTCATTTGATTAAATTAAAAACGCCTGTAATTAGTAATGAGGAACTGACAAAACTTAAGCATCTAGAAGGAGATTTAAGCTCAATCACCCTATCAATTCTCTTTAACCCCAAAGAAGGTGTACAAGGCTTAGAAACAGCAATCGAGCGAATTTGTAGCCAAGCAGATCAGGCGATCGCCGAAGGGACTAGTATTATTATCTTAAGCGATCGCGGTATTAACAAAGATAATGCTCCCATTCCAGCGTTACTAGCAGTAGCAGGTTTACATCACCACCTAATTCGTCATGGTACTCGTACCAGAGTAGGCATTGTCTTAGAATCCGGCGAACCGAGGGAAGTCCATCATTTTGCGGTCTTACTGGGTTATGGTTGTGGGGCGATTAATCCTTATCTTGCCTTTACCACTATTAAAGACATGATCGACCAGGGAATACTCTTGGATGTCGATTATCAGACTGCTTGCAAGAACTATATTAAAGCCGTAACCAAAGGTACAATTAAAATTGCCTCTAAAATTGGTATTTCCACTTTACAAAGTTATCGAGGAGCGCAAATTTTTGAAGCGATTGGGCTGAATCAGTCGGTAATTAAGCGTTACTTTACCTGGACAGCATCGAGGATTGAAGGCGCGGATTTAGAAGCGATCGCTCGTGAAACAATTTTACGTCATAGTCATGCTTTCCCAGATCGGGATGTTAACGGACATAACCTTGATGTGGGTGGTGAATATCAATGGCGCAAAGATGGCGAGGCACATTTATTTAGTCCCCAAACTATTCATACCTTGCAACAGGCAGTCAGAATCGGAGACTATGAGCTTTTCAAACAATACGCTAAACTAGTCAACGAGCAGAATCAACAACGCTTTACCCTAAGAGGACTGCTAGAATTCAAAGCCCGTGAACCAATTCCCCTCGACGAAGTAGAACCGATTGAAGCAATTATGAAACGGTTTAAAACAGGGGCAATGAGTTATGGCTCAATTTCCAAAGAAGCCCATGAGTCTCTAGCGATCGCCATGAATCGGATTGGCGGTAAATCAAATACAGGTGAAGGTGGGGAAGATCCAGAACGTTATACCTGGAGAAACGAACAGGGTGATTCTAAAAATAGTGCCATTAAACAAGTAGCATCAGGACGTTTTGGTGTTACCAGCCTGTATTTATCCCAAGCAAGAGAACTGCAAATCAAAATGGCACAGGGGGCAAAACCAGGAGAAGGAGGACAATTACCAGGGAAAAAAGTCTATCCTTGGATTGCGAAAGTCCGTCATTCAACCCCAGGTGTAGGTTTAATTTCTCCCCCACCCCACCACGATATTTACTCGATTGAAGATTTAGCTGAGTTGATTCATGACTTAAAAAATGCCAACCGAGAGGCAAGAATCAGCGTTAAATTAGTCTCGGAAGTGGGAGTAGGAACGATCGCTGCTGGAGTCGCTAAAGCTCACGCAGATGTCGTCTTAGTCTCTGGTTTTGATGGTGGTACAGGGGCATCTCCCCAAACCTCAATAAAACACGCAGGACTGCCTTGGGAATTGGGTTTAGCCGAAACTCATCAAACGCTAGTGTTAAACAACCTTCGCAGCCGTATTGCTGTGGAAACCGACGGACAAATGAAAACTGGTCGCGATGTGGCGATCGCCACTCTCTTAGGTGCTGAGGAATTCGGTTTTTCTACCGCCCCCTTAGTTACTTTGGGCTGTATTATGATGCGTGTCTGTCACCTCAATACCTGTCCAGCAGGAGTTGCCACGCAAGATCCTAGACTGCGTAAAAACTTCATCGGTAATCCCGATTATACCGTCAACTTTATGAAGTTTATTGCCCAAGAACTCCGAGAGATTATGGCAAGTTTGGGCTTCCGTACTCTTAATGAAATGGTAGGACGTACTGATGTTTTAGAGGCAAAAAGCGCGATCGCTCATTGGAAAGCCAAAGGAATCGATCTTTCTACAATCCTTTACCAGCCCGAAGTTAGTCCAGAAGTCGGACGCTATTGTCAGATTCCCCAGGATCATGGTTTGGATAAATCTTTAGATCTGACTATGCTACTGGATCTCTGTAAACCAGCGATTGAGAAAGGTGAACCAGTCAAAGCTACTCTACCTATTAGAAATGTTAATCGTGTGGTTGGGACAATTTTAGGTAATGAAATCACCAAGCGTCACTGGCAAGGTTTACCAGAAGATACGATACATCTTCATTTCCAAGGCACTGCTGGACAAAGTTTTGGTGCATTTATCCCCCAAGGTGTCACCCTAGAATTAGAAGGTGATGCCAACGACTATCTCGGTAAAGGTTTGAGTGGGGGCAAAATAATTGTTTATCCCGACCAAAAATCTACTTTTGTCCCAGAGGAAAATATTATTATCGGTAATGTTGCCTTGTATGGTGCAACTAGTGGCGAAGCTTATATTTATGGGGTAGCAGGAGAAAGATTCGGTGTCCGCAACTCTGGAGTGAATGCGGTAGTTGAAGCAGTAGGCGATCATGGTTGCGAATATATGACTGGCGGAAAAGTAGTCATTTTGGGGGCAACTGGACGTAACTTTGCTGCGGGGATGAGTGGTGGAGTTGCTTATATTCTCGATGATCAAGGTGATTTTGCTAGCCATTGTAACACCCAAATGGCAGACATTGAACCTCTCGATGAAGAAGACCGAGAAACTGTCTACCAGATGATCCAGAAACACGAGAATTATACCAGGAGTCAGAAAGCAGCTAAAGTTCTAGCTAACTGGCAAGAATTTGCACCCAAATTTGTCAAAGTTATGCCTAGAGACTACAAACGGGTGTTAGAAGCTATTAAACAAGCGATCGCGGATGGTTTAAGCGGTGATGATGCTCTCAATGCTGCTTTTGAAGCCAACGCCAGCGATGTCGCTCGGATTAGTGGTAGTTAAATATTTTAACCGTAGGGGCGTTTCGCGAAACGCCCTTACCAATCATTCATAATTCATCCTTTTACAAACATGGGAAAACCAACAGGCTTTATAGAATATCTCCGCGAAGAACCTTCTGAATTATCGCCAAGCGATCGCATTCGTAACTGGGATGAATTCCATCTGCCTATGCCAGAAGACAACCTCAAAACTCAGGCTGCTAGGTGTATGGACTGTGGTACGCCTTTTTGTCACACGGGCATCACTATTAGTGGGATGGCGAGTGGTTGTCCGATTAATAATTTAATTCCAGAGTGGAACGATCTAATTTATCGGGGACTTTGGCGCGAGGCACTAGATCGCTTGCATAAGACTAATAATTTTCCCGAATTTACTGGTCGAGTTTGTCCTGCACCCTGTGAAGGTTCTTGTGTTCTGGGCATCCATAATCCGCCAGTAACCATTAAAAATATTGAATATTCGATCATCGAAAAAGGTTGGGAATCAGGTTGGATTACTCCCGAACCACCGCAAAAACGCACAGGGAAAAAGTTAGCTGTAGTCGGTTCAGGCCCTGCTGGGCTATGTGCTGCTGCCCAACTTAATCAAGCTGGTCATTGGGTAACGGTGTTTGAACGGGCAGATCGACCAGGGGGATTGTTGATGTATGGTATTCCCAACATGAAACTGGATAAGCAAGAAATCGTTCTCCGTCGTATTCAATTGTTAGAAGCCGAAGGGGTAAAATTTATCTGCAATACCGAAATAGGAAAGGATTTACCC
Source organism: uncultured Pleurocapsa sp. (assembly GCA_964393695.1). Classification (GTDB taxonomy): domain Bacteria; phylum Cyanobacteriota; class Cyanobacteriia; order Cyanobacteriales; family Xenococcaceae; genus Waterburya. The sequence continues at coordinate 54,210 of CAYMWC010000002.1, read as the reverse complement.
GCCGAACAATTACTCAAAGAATTTGATTCAGTAGTACTTTGTACTGGTGCAACTAAACCCAGAGATTTAGATATTGAAGGTCGTTCCCTCAAAGGTATTCACTTTGCAATGGATTTCCTGACTGCCAATACCCAAGCACTTTTGGACGGTAAAGATACTAGCATTTCTGCCAAAGATAAAGATGTCCTAATTATTGGTGGTGGTGATACGGGTACTGACTGTGTTGGTACATCAGTTAGGCATGGCTGCCGAAGTTTGGTACAACTAGAAATTATGCCTCAGCCACCTTTAGAACGGGCTGCGAACAATCCCTGGCCCGAATGGCCCAAAGTGTATCGTCTGGATTACGGACAAGAAGAAGCTGCTGCTCAATTTGGTAGCGATCCTAGAGGCTATCTGACTACCGCAACTAAATTTGAAGGGGACGATCAAGGACAAGTCAAAGCCGTTCATACTGTGCAAGTGCAATGGTCAAAAGATGCCAATGGTCGCTTTATTCCCGAACCTGTTCCTGGTACAGAAAAAGTTATTCCCACTCAATTAGTTCTACTAGCAATGGGTTTTCTTAGCCCAGAACAACCTCTCTTAGACGCTTTAGGACTGGAAAAGGATGCCCGTAGTAATATCAAAGCGGACTATGAAAAATACACTACTAATATTCCTGGAGTGTTTGCAGCAGGAGATTGTCGTCGTGGACAAAGCCTAGTAGTTTGGGCATTTAATGAAGGTCGTGGAGTCGCTCGTGAGTGCGATCGCTATTTGATGGGGAGTACAGACTTGCCTTAAGAATTTTGTTAGGAAATAGGAAGTAGGGGCGCAAGGCTTGCGCCCAGTCAAGGCAATCAGGAACGAGTTTATCGATGTAAATATATAAATAATTTTGCTTAACTACTTACAATTAATTTTGCCTAGGTACTTAATTAAACTGATTCGAGATATTTCAAACCTATGACTGAGCAACCCTATTCAGAACAAACAATAGGCAATTTAACTAGAGGTCAGTTAGAAGAAATAATTAAAAAAATTGCCCAAAAAACTATCAAACAAGAAATGATCAATGCTCAAGAAAATAAAGCTCAAGCTTTAGCAGCTACTTTTGGTAATTGGGAAGATGAAAGAACAGAAGAAGAAATAATTAAAGACATTTATGATAGTCGTAATAGTAACTTAACATCAATTTAATGACTAATTAATATTGTGAAATATTTACTAGATACTGATATTTGTATCTATTGGTTAAAAGGAAAATTTACAGTTAGTTACTAACAATACTCGCCATTATCAGAGGATTTCAGGTTTGAATTTAGAAAACTGGAATTCCGATCAGAATTGATAAACTACTTTAATGAAAATCGTGGAGTTGCTCTTGAATGCGATCGCGCCTTCTTAGCTAAAAACGAAGAGACAAGCGATCACTCTTACTGAATTAGTTTTGATATTGTCTTTTTAACTTCTATAAATTTTTGTTGGTTTAGTTTTGCTTGAATTTTTAATACTTTGCTCTGAGATATAGAAAAAGGTTTATCAACTCTTACTGCACTTTTTAAAGGTAAATTACCACTTTCTAAATCTTGATTTTCTACAATAACTTTATATTGCGCCCCAGATGCGTTAGATGTCATTGCTAACACAAGAGCATCTAGTTTTGATGAATTATATTTATTATTAGATATTACTAATGCAGGCCTAACCTTTGCACCAGTTAAGTCAGAAAAAGGAAATTTAATTAAGATAATGTCTCGCTGTTTAACTTTCAAGACAATTCTCCCATAATCCTTCTGGTTCGTTATCGTAAACTTCTTTTAATCCTTCTTCTGCTAATAATTCATATTCGTCTGTTGAAGAATTTTGAAAATTTTCGCTTGACTTTAAAATAATCACTTCTACATTACCAGGGGGCAAATTCGTAGGTTCGGTAATAATTAATTTACCATCGCGATCTACTTTTCCTTTTAATTTATATGCTTGCATCAGTTAAAATTTCACTAAAATATATCAAATTATTTTTTACAAAGTTTCTTTACAGATGTTGCCAGCTTTCATCCTCTTCTGAATTGAATAATTAACGTTCGTGTATTAAATTATATTCGATCTAAATTTTCAATTGGCATTATATCGCGATCTCGCAGAGCCAGCGAAGCTGATCTCGCCTTACCTAAAAACGAAGAGACAAGCGATCGCATTACTCCTCACCCAAACCTTTTTTTTCGATTTTACCTTCTTTATGCTTTGCACATCTGATGCGATCGCTATTTGATGGGGAGTACAGATTTACCCTAATAAATGGTAAATGAATTTAACAATAGCAATTTTTAATTAACTCAATAGCTGCTTTTAATCCATTTGTATGTATCCAGCCTATTAAATAAACTTGTCCCTGTGGAGATTTATTATTTAAATTCTGAATTAAGGAACGAATATCAAAAGCAGGATCTTCTGACTTAAATCTCTCAGAAAATAAAACATCCCATAAGATTACACTTCCTAAAGAATGAGTAATAATGTGTAACTCTGTTTCTTGAGAATTGTCTTTTAGAAACTGTATCAATTGTTGAGCAATTAATTTCCTAATTTCATATCCACGTTGCTCATTAAGATAGGTAAACATATCTCCAACAAATTCAGATAGAAAACCTTCTCTAAACTTTCTGTATCTAAAACAGTCATTAATATTTATTTCTGGATAATCTTGCTGAAGAGAGTTTATATCTCGATCTATCTGACTCCACATTTTGTCAACATCACTTAAGGCATTACCCCAAAAACTTGAGTAAAAGTAAGGGGATATTACACCATACTTTTTCAATTCTTCTTTAATGGCAATTTTTAGCGGTTCGGCGTATTTAACATCTCGTGTTGCTACACCATGAATAAAGAATATGAGCATAGCTCTTTTTATTGAAATACTTGAATAATGTTTCAGGTTTTATAATGCCCATAAATACTGTTGATATGAACTTTGTTTTAATAATTATCCTTAATAATTTAAATTCAGATAAGCGATCGCTATTTGATGGGAAGTACAAAACTTTTAACTTTTAACTTTTAACTTTTGACTTTTGACTTATTTCTACGATCGCCTGCAATAATTTCGTGGTATCGGTTGGTTTAGAGAGATGTATTTGATATCCAGCCTGAAGAACTTGAGTACGAATTGTTTCTGTAGCGTAAGCGGTTAGAGCAATGGCGGGGATGTCTCGACCATTTTGAGGAGGTAAAGAGCGCACGTATTCAATCAAATTATATCCATCGCGTTCAGGCATCCCTAAATCGCTAATAATTAGATCGGGAATAGTACTATTTAAACAAGAAATCGCCTCGTTGACGGATTTAACCGCTTGAATGTTTGCACCTTGCTCAGAAAGGAAAAAACTGAGAAATTCGAGAGTGTCAGGTTCATCGTCAACCACTAGAATATTTAGGTTGGTGAGATCGTAGGCTGTTTTTTTGTTCAAATCTTGCTCGGCGATGCCTTCGGCTAGCTTCGCAATCGCCGAATCACAGGTATTGAGCATCGGCAATTCAAAGCCAAAAGTTGCCCCTTGTCCTTCTCCCTCGCTTTCTGCCCAAATTTGACCTCCATGTAATTCGACTAAATGACGACAAATTGCTAATCCCAATCCCAAACCACCAAATTTACGGGTTGTTGAGGTATCGGCTTGACGAAATGATTCAAACACATAGGGTAGAAATTCAGGAGCAATACCCTTGCCAGTGTCTTTTACTTCTAAGCAAATATGAGCATTGCTCTCACTTAAGTTAATGTCGATCTGTCCGCCTTCGGGAGTAAATTTAACGGCGTTAGAAAGTAAATTCCAGACCACTTGTTGTAATCGAGTCGGATCACCCCTAACTAGAGCGTTTAAGTTATCGGTATTAAAGTTGAGCGTGATTGATTTTGTTTCTGCTGTCAATTGTATTGTTTCTAAGGCAGAATTCACAATTAAAGCGAGTTCGAGAGTTGACCAGTTTAGATTGAGTTTACCGCGTAAAATACGAGATACGTCGAGTAAATCATCAATTAATTGCGATTGTAGGTTAGCGTTACGTTTAATTGCCTCTAAACCTTTTTTGACATTAACATCACTCAATTTTCCCTGACTAATCAATTGTGACCAACCCAGAATTGGATTTAAAGGCGTTCTTAATTCGTGAGAAACAATAGCCAAAAACTCATCTTTGACGCGATTAGCAGACTCCGCTTGTTCTTGCGCTCGTTTACGTTCTTCGGCTTCGGCGATCGCGCGATCGCGCATCTGTTGATAGTCACGCACTCGAAAAGTAAGATCGGTCACATCTTGAACCGAAATTAAGGCATAACACTCGGAATTGTTTTCTTGGTTGGGAATTGCTGTTACAGTCGTATGTTGAACGCGATAGTTATCTTGATGGATAGGTGCGGGGAATAAGTGTGGGTGCAACTGTGAAGAAAAAATCTCTGGCGCGCCACAAGCAAAGACTGAGCGCAGGCGATTTAGATAACGAGGCTGTTGGAAATGCTCAAAAAACCGAGTAATTGACTGACCGAGAATATCTTCTCGTTTGATTTTTGTCCACTCCGCTAAACAACCATTCCAATAAAGCACGATTAGATCGGACTGAAGTACGCAAACACCCAAGGGCAACTGCTCTAGTAAACTAAATTGATGGTGAGCTTGATTGAGTTGGTGTTCCATAGTTCTTGAGAAGGCAGAGGGCAGAAGTCAAAAGTCAAAAGTCAAAAGTCAAAAGTTAGAAAATTATATTTATTACTTATTACTCATTACTCAATTAATTGTTGGTCGATCGCTTTAAGTAGATTATCAAAAGTTTTCATTTCAAAAAGTAAAATAATATCACCAACAATTTCTAACTTTTCAATCGCAAATCTGGCTTGAGCTAATATAAACACCACATCTTCAGTCGTATTTCTCTCTGATAGCAATAAATTTTCGATAATATCTTCGTAATAACTAGGAATTTTGTAGTCCATACGTTGATTAAGTATATTACTAATCGAGCCGATCACGCCGTTAATTACAATATTACCAATTTCGCTTAGGGTGCCAATTTTAACCGCATCAAGATCGGGTGAATCAAGATCTTCACCAGTTAATACTGCCACCAAAACCGAAGCACTATCCGTAGGAAACATTAATTGCGCACTACCGCTTAAAGAACCAGAAAAACCCAGTCTCACCGCCGAAATACTTTGAGAATTGAAGCGATTTAACATTACTTGTTGCAGTTGGTCAGCACTCAATAGCCGAATTGTAGGAACTTCTAAGACAATCCGTGCATCGACCATTTCGTTAAGCATAGCTGCTGCTCGCCCAATCCCGATGTTAACAATCTCTTGCAGGGCATCGAGTTGTTCAGAGGTAATATAATCCATCAAGCCTTGTACCTTTATTGAAACAACTGCCGAACAATTTGAAGAAGCTCTTCTTGCTTTGGTGGTTTATTGACAAAGCCCGTTGCCCCTAGTTCTAAAGCGCGCTGACGTGAAGAATCTTGAATATCGGCTGAAATTACAGCAACTGGAATATTCAAACCTTTGTTTTGTAAAGCTTCTAAAAACTCAAAGCCATTAAGATCTGGCATCAGTAAATCAGTCAGAATACCATCTGGCTGGTAATCTATTACCATCTCTAGTCCTTCTTTTCCGCTTGTAGCTTCTAAAATACTATAGCCATCAGCTTGTAAATACTTTTTTATCATTCGGCGTGAAAAGGCTGCATCATCGACAATCAAGATTGAAGTCATATTTTTAGAAGTCAAAAGTCAAAAGTTACAAGTTATCAAAGTCTTTATCTGGGGAATAGGTACAAAGGAGGAGGAATAGAAATTGGCTTATCTTACTTTTCTGTAAATCTGTACTTCAAACATCCACCTCAAGATAGATTCTTAATATTCCTGAAGATTTATATGATGGCAAAGGCTCTTTGGTAAAAATCTGTCATTGTGCGTATGGGTTCGATTAATATAGACGAAGAAGACATTAAAGCTTTTTTGGTCGAGAGTTATGAAAATCTTGCCCAAGCAGAAAAGGATATTCTCAATTTAGAAGTATCGGGCGAGCAAGAAAGTTTAAATCGTATTTATCGCGCTCTACACAGTATCAAAGGTAATTGTGGATTTCTGGCTTTTTCTAAGTTGGAAGCATTAGCTCATGCAGGAGAAAATTTATTAGGCAATTTACGCGATCGCAAACAAGATTTAACTCCAGAAATTGCTACAGATTTACTACAAACCGTCGATGCTATTAGAGCCATTCTGAGCGCGATTGAGACTACTTCTGAAGAAGGGGAAGAGAATTATTCGGCGTTGATTGAGACGTTATTAGGGAAAAAATCAGTAGTAGGGGCGATTCGCGAATCGCCCTTACAGGAATCGCCCTTACAGGAACTGCCCTTACAGAAGTCACCAGGGCATAACATCACAAGTTTTTTGGATACTCAATCATCAACTGTAGAATCAACCATTCGTGTTGATATTAACTTGTTGGATCGCATGATGAATTTGATGGGGGAACTAGTACTGGTTCGTAATCAAGTTATTCAACATTCTACGGAATTACAAAATGATGGCTTAACTAATACTTGTCAACGTTTGCATTTAATTACCAGCGATTTGCAGTCAGGAATTATGCAAACTAGGATGCAGCCAATTAATAATATTTGGCGAAATTTTCCCAGATTGGTCAGAGATTTGGCAATATCCTGTGGCAAACAAGTAAATCTCGAATTTGAAGGCGCGGATACCGAACTTGATCGCAGCATTCTCGAAGCAATTAAAGACCCTCTTACTCATCTAATCCGTAACTGTATCGATCACGGTATCGAAACCCCCGAAATTCGCAGCCAATTAAATAAGCCACCAACGGGACAATTGCGTCTACGTGCATCTCAGGAAAACGGCAAAATCAACATTGAAATTAGCGATGACGGGAAAGGAATCGATACTAATAAGCTTAAACAAAAAGCGCAACAAATAGGGGCGATCGCTGCCCAGCAAGCAGAGACAATGAGTGAACATGAGGCGATCAAACTCATGTTTTTACCAGGATTTTCTACCAAAGAAGAAGTGACGCGCCTGTCGGGTAGAGGTGTCGGGATGGATGTGGTGCGTCAGAATTTAGAAGCTGTTAACGGCACAATTGAGGTTAAAAGTCAGCTCGATCGCGGTACTACTTTTCAATTAAAAATTCCCCTGACGCTGGCAATCATTTCCGCCTTGCTGGTTTCTAGTGGCAAGGAACAATTTGCGATCGCCCAGAATAATTTACAAGAAATAGTGCGCATTGAAGGTAAAGAAGAGATTGAACGTAGGATTGAGACATTTTATAACGTTCCCATCTATCGATTGCGGGGAAAAATTTTGCCTTTAATTTATCTTAATCAAGTACTGCAACTTAAAGATACTGAAGCCGATCCCGAAATCCTCAATATTGTTGTCATTGATGCCGATGAATATAGTTATGGTCTAGTTGTCGATCGCGTTGACGATACCCAAGAGATTGTGGTCAAACCTTTAGGCAAACAACTGAAAGCTTTAACTATGTATGCTGGAGCGACAATTTTGGGTGATGGTAGCATTTCTTTGATTTTAGATGCGGTTGGTTTAGCTCGTAAAGCAGAATTACAGGAGATAGAAGTCGTAGGGGAGATTCGCCCTAAAGGACTAGCTTCGCGTCGCGAATCGCCCTTACAGAAAACAGATATAGAAAAACAATTCATTTTAATCGCAGAAGGGCCACAAAATACGCGGATGGGTATTGTTTTAGATCGTGCCATCAGACTAGAAGAAATTCCGCTCAAAACCATTGAAAAATTAGGAGAGCAATATGTAGTTCAATATCGCGATCGCATTTTAGCTTTAATCGATTTGCACTTAATATTTGCAGGAGAAAAACGTGAATTAATAAAACTAAAAAGCAATGAAGAATCACTTGCGGTTGTTGTCGTTACCCTCGATGAAAACCAGAGTATTGGTTTAGTAATCGAAAAATTCCTCGATGTTGTCGAAGAAACTTTAACTGTCAAAGCAGCAGCAAGTCGTCCAGGGGTTAAGTGCTATGCCACCGTACAAGGACAAGTAACAGAAATTTTGGATTTAGAAGCGATCGCGAAAATTAAGTAATGAGTAATGAGTAATGAGTAATGAGTAATGAGTAATGAACCAATTCACCACCTTTTACCTTAATAACACCTACTTTGGTATTGACATTCAAACAATACAAGAAGTTATTCGCCATCGCCCTACTACTCCCATTCCTCTCGCACCTGATGATATTTGTGGATTGATTGATTTACGCGGACAGATCTTACCAGTTATCGATCTACAGTCTCGCTTGGGAATAGAAACGGATAAAGCTATTCCTGCTGTTGCTGATGAAGAGCGATACAGCATTATCCTGCGTGATGATGACGACGAGTTAGTAAGTTTGCTGGTTGGTGAGATTGGCGATGTTTTGGAATTGGCAGATGAGGATTTTGAGCCACCCATCGCCACTTTACAAGGTACAATTCGCCCTTTTGTTCGAGGTGCATACAAACTTGACGATCGCCTGTTATTAATACTCGATCCAGAAAAGATTTTGGAAGGGAGGTAATAAGTAGGGGCGGTTCGCGAACCGCCCGTACAGGTAGTAGAGGCGCAAGGCTTTCGCCCTGCAATTAACAATCAACAATTAACGATTAACAATTTAAATTATGGTTTCTAATACAACTCGTAAAGCAGAATCAAAAACTGAGAACAAGATACCCAAAGAGCTACAGCCTTTATTAGAGGCAATGAAAACGGCAATTTCTGGCGATTTTTCTGTGCGTTTGGATGAGAATGATGGTTTGGAAGAATTCGCCAGTGTTTTTAATCAATGGGTAAGTTTAAATGAAGCATTTGCTGATAGCGTTATTGATGTCAGTAATCGGGTTGGTATTGAAGGGAAATTAAACGAACGCTTAAAGCTCAAAAAAACCAAAGGAAAATGGGCGGAAAGTGCCAAGGCGATCGACACTTTAATTGATAATTTGGTCATACCCACAACCGAAGCAGAAAAAGTTTTAACCGCGATCGCCAACGGGGATTTAACTCAGAAAATGGAGTTAAAAATTAAAGGGAAAAAACTGGACGGCGGATTATTACGTGTCGGCACGATCGTTAATGAATTAGTCGATCAACTCAATGTCTTTGCCACCGAAGTTACTCAGGTAGCCCGCGATATTGGTACGGAGGGAAAACTCAACACTCAAGCCAAGGTTGAGGATGCAGCAGGCACATGGCAAGAATTAATCGATAACGTAAATCGAATGTCTATTAACCTCGCCCAACAGTTTCGCAGTATTGCCGAGATTATGCAAATAGTTTCCCAAGGCAATCTTACACAACAAATAGAAGTAGAAAACGTCGGCGAATATAAAGCATTAACGGCAAACATCAATCAAACCATTGCCAATCTGCGTGAATCAATTGGATCGATGACAGAAATATCCACAACTGTCGCAGCCTCATCGGAAGAAGTTACCGCCGTCAGCAAAAATATGACCGATGATGCTAACCAAACCGCCGAACAAGCGATCGCTGTCTCTGCTTCTGCCGAACAAGTCTCTCAAAATGCCATAACCGTAGCAACCGCAGTCGAGGAGATGAATGCCAGCATCCGCGAAATCGCTAAAAATGCCTCGGAGGGAGCAAAAGTAGCCACTTCCGCCGTTCAAACCGCCGATAGCACTAACGAAACCATTAACAAACTCGGTCAAAGCAGTATTGAAATCGGTAAAGTTATCAAAGTCATTACCGCGATCGCAGGACAAACAAATCTTCTCGCCCTCAATGCTACTATTGAAGCTGCCCGTGCTGGTGATGCAGGTAGAGGTTTTGCCGTAGTTGCCAATGAAGTTAAAGAATTAGCCAAACAGACAGCCAAAGCGACTGAAGACATAAGCGATCGTATCGAAGCAATCCAAAGCGATACTAAAGGCGCAGTCGAAGCAATTAGAGAAATTACAGCAGTGATTGATCGCATCAATGACATCCAAAATACGATCGCCTCGGCGGTAGAAGAACAAACAGCCACAACCAATGAAATTGCTCGTAATGTCTCCGAAGCAGCCCAAGGTTCGTCAGATATCGCCAAAAACATCGCTCTCGTCGCTCAAAATGCTCAAAATACTACCACTGGCGCAAGTAATACCTCACAAGCAGCAAGCGAACTAACTCGCATGGCAGCAGATTTACAAGCAATTATCAATCGTTTTCACATTTAAGTAGGGATTAATCAGTAATTAGTAATCAGTAATCAGTAATCAGTAATCAATAACATGCCTAAAATCCGCATTCTCATTGTTGATGATGCAGTAGTAGTCCGTAGTCGTTTAAAAAAAATACTTTCAGCCGATCCCGAACTAGAAGTAGTAGGTGTCGCTGCGACTGGACGCATTGCCCTGGCAAAACTATCCCAAGTCAATCCCGACATCGTGATTTTAGATGTCGATATGCCCGATTTAAATGGACTTGAAACCCTAACAGAACTTCGCAAAACCCATCCCCAGCTTCCAGTAATCATGTTTAGTACTCTAACTTACACTGGAGCTACAGCTACCCTCGATGCTTTAACTTTAGGAGCGTCCGATTATGCGACCAAACCCAGTAATTCAGGTAGCGTTGAAGCAGCCGATCACCATATTCGAGATACTTTGATTCCTAAGATTAAAGCCTTAAAGAAGGCAGAAGGCAGAAGTCAAAAGTCAAAAGTACCCCCATCTCTTGGCAAGCCACAAGGGTATAACATCAAAAGTCAAAAGTCAAAAGTTGGAAGTAATAAGTCTTCCCCCGCTTCTCCTGCTTTCTTTTCCCCTACACCCTCATCAAAGCCGATCGAACTGGTAGCAATTGGGGTTTCTACGGGGGGCCCAAATGCTTTGGCAAGTTTATTATCTCAGTTACCCACAGATTTTCCTGTACCGATCGCGATCGTGCAACATATGCCCCCAGTATTTACTAAATTACTGGCAGAAAGATTAAATACCAAGTGTTTGCTAGAAGTAAAAGAGGCGCGATCAGGAGTAAGATTAACTCCTGGGTGTGTTTGGCTTGCTCCTGGTGACTATCATTTGACCGTTAAGCAAGATATAAATGGATTGTTTTTAGAGACAAATCAAAATCCACCCGAAAATTCTTGTCGTCCTTCGGTAGATGTTTTATTGCGATCAATCGCGCCAATATGTAGGGGGAACTTCAGCACTATTGCCATAATTTTAACGGGTATGGGACAGGACGGACTTCAAGGTTGTCGGGAAATTCGTAATGTGGGTGGCGAAATTATCGCTCAAGATGAAGCTAGTAGCGTCGTCTGGGGGATGCCTGGTTGTGTAGCCAATGCAGGACTTGCCGATGGCGTACTTCCCTTAGATGCGATCGCCGAAGAATTAATTAACCGTGTTCGCGATCGTTCTTTTAATTCTAATTCAATTAAATCTAATCCAAACCATGAACCAACCTCCGTTTGATTTTGACTATCTTCGGGGGCTAGTTCGCAAACATTCAGCAGTCATCCTCGAACCCGATAAAGATTATCTAGCTAAATTACATCTTGAACCGTTGGCAAGATCGGCAGGTTTTGATTCGATCTCGGCATTGGTGGAACATTTAAAAAGGAAGCCTGTAGGCGATTTACATATAAGCGCGATCGAAGCTCTTATAACTAATGAAACTTCGTTTTTTCGAGATCAGCAACCTTTTGAAACTCTTAAATCTCTAGTTCTACCAACTTTAATAAAAGAAAGAAAGAAGGTTCGTACTCTTAATATTTTGTGTGCTGCTTGTTCGAGCGGACAAGAACCCTATAGTATTGCCATGCTGATTCGAGAACAGTTTCCTATTTTGAAAAATTGGCAGATCCGCATTTTAGCTAGTGATATATCTGGCAAAATTTTAACTCGCGGTCGTTCTGGATATTATAGTCCTTTAGAAATCAATCGAGGACTACCTGTAGCTTTGCGCGATCGCTATTTTCACCGCCAAGGAAGAGGCTGGCTGATAGATGATGAAATTCGACAAATGGTGGAATTTTTTCAAATGAATTTAATTCACCCTTGGACGAGCTTGCCCCAACTCGATATTATCTTTTTAAGAAACGTACTGATTTATTTTGGAATAGATACTAAACAAGAGATTCTAAGCAAAGTACGGCGACAGTTAAAGTCTGACGGGTATTTATTTCTGGGTAGTGGGGAAACAACCATCCATCTTGATCCGATGTTTGAATCAGTTCGCGAAAATCGCAGTTTGTATCATCGTTTACGCATTGCTTGAATTAAAGATTAAGCTTCAAAAACCACTTTAAGATTGCCACGCTTTTTAGCAACCCGACAGGCAATAGTCCCACCTGATCGCTCGAATTCTAAATCCAATATCGTCGAACCTACTCTGAGATTGTGTAATGAAAGACGATTAAGAGATTCGGGTAAAACTGGCTCAATGACTCGCAAGCGGTTATTAGCTGAATCGGGTACGAGATTAATTGCTACCTGTAATAATTGAAATAGCGTACCTGTTGCCCAAGCTTGGGGAGAACAAGCCACAGGATAGCGAACAGGAGTATTTTCTTCGCTACGTTCATAACCGCAAAATAATTCTGGTGGTCTGAGATAGGGTTGCTGAAGAGTCATATCAATAATACCATTGGCAATTTCCAGAGCCTGCTCGACTAACTCGGATGATTGACCAGGTATTTCCTTGGCAGCAGTGCGTAAACCCAAAGCAATAATACTATTATCGTGGGGCCAAACCGAACCGATATGATACCCCATAGGATTATAAGCAGGAGATAATTTACTGAGAGTCCGAATTCCCCAGCCACTAAATAAATCTGGCGCACGGAGTCTTTCGGCTACATTCATAGCTTTATCTGGTTGTAAAATATCCATGCTCAAACAATGACCAGGATTACTGGTAATGCTATCTACTGGTTTTCCTTCTCCATCCAAAGCCAAAGCACAATAATCGAGATCAGATAGCCAAAAGTCTTTATTAAAACGGCTTTTCAGTTCTAGGCCATCTCGATACCACCTGCCAGCCAAATCCGTTCTTTTCATAATTTCGGCGATCGCACAAAGACGCATTTTCGCCCCGTAAACATAACCTTGAACTTCACATAAAGTAATTGCTCCTGTTGCTAATTGCCCTTGACGGTTAACAATGCAGTCGCCAGAATCTTTCCAACCTTGATTGATTAAGCCACTAGGAGATTGACGAATATAAGCTAAATATCCTGTTTCTTTACAGTTACGATCAATCCAATTCATAGCAGCTAAAGCTGCTTCCCATAACTCTTCTAGGGTCTCGCGATCGCCTGTCCAAGCATAATATTCGGCATAGAGAATCAGCCATAAAGGAGTTGCATCTACCGTGCCGTAGTAGGGAGTATGGGGAATTTCACCACAGCGTGCCATTTCTCCCAGACGTAATTCATGCAGAATTTTACCTGCTGATTCTTCCCGCCATTGATCTTCAGCTTGACCTTGATATTGAGCGAGGATCATCAGAGTATCTTTGGCAATTTTGGGGTCTAGTATTAAAGTTTGCCAAGCAGCAATAATTGAATCTCTACCAAACAAAGTCGAAAACCAAGGTATTCCTGCCGATAAAACTTTTCGCTCTTCAAAACTCTGGCGCAATAGATAAATATCTTGCTCTGCTCTTTCGATCAAGCGGTTAAAAGTATTACTATCAGAACGAATTTTAGTGACCTGCTGTTGCCATTCCTGCAACTCCATCGATTCTGATGCTTTTGCCTGAATTAGAGTCATTGGCGTACCTACTTTAGAAATAGAGCGACCATTGGCTAGTAACTGTACGCGGTAGCCCAAGCGTGTAGTTTGGTGGGGATTTAACTCTATACGCCAAATAGCAGTGTGACCTTGGAAATTATCAGGCACTTGGGAGGAAAATTGAATGCGCGACTCAATTATTGCTCCATCTAAACCTTGATAGGCTAAAAGTAAATCTTTAGGTGCTTTATTGGTCGGTTTACTACGCTCGCTATTCTCACCTGCAAATTCCGAATGCTTTTCATAAATAAAAGGCTTAAGAGCCTGTTCAATTTCCTCTATTCCCTCTAATTCCTCTGCCCCCTCTACGTCCTCTACCTCTCCATCTTCTAGCACAGTCATCAAACGCAGTGGTTTCCCACGCTGTTTACGTTCCCAGCCACGAATTTCAAACAGATCGACAAAATCAGCATCAAAACTTAGACTAAGCTCAAAACTAACCGAACTAGTACTGTAGTTAGTAATCGCCAAATTTTCAAATAATCCGCCATTAATTACGATTTCTCGCTCAATTCCAATTGTTTCTGCGCTAATTTGTCGTTCTGCCAAATAAGGGTTAGCACAAAGAATTGAAAGAGCAAAACCACGACGAGCATTGCTGCTTAGAAGAATTGGCAGTTGACCTTCAATTTGTAACTCCAGACGACTTAAAAAACGAGTGTCTTGACAGAATAATCCCACACTTGTACTTTCTTCTCCTGGTAAGCAGCCAGGAATATTACCTAAAGTGTCTGTAACTAAAAAAATATCATCGTCTTTGAGGGTCAGAGTCGAAACTCTCGATTCGTTTTTAACACATGGCCATTGCGGTATGGGAACACTTTCCGCAGCTACATAAGTTTTGCCATTAAGTTTGAGAGGCTCGGTCATATCGTAGTATTTTAATTGGTTAGGACAGAAAATAATAGGCTCGAAAGTAGGAAGTAGAAAGTTAGGAAGTAATAATTAATTATTATCAGTTATTAATAATTACTAAAAGCTAATAGCTGAAAACTTCTCTCGTTATAGGATAATTTTATGCAATTAAGCGATTGGGATTTTGATGGACAAATAAATTAGGAGTGTGTTTATTAACAAGAGACTGTTGGGCTAATAATTTTTGATACACTGCCTCATAATCATTCACCATACGGTTAACACTGAACTTGGCTACTACGCGATCGCGACAGGCACGACGGTCAATTTCTCCTAGGCGATCAAGAGCGACTATACATTCCTCAACACTGTTACACAAAAATCCCGTTTGACCATCTTCTATAACTTCTGGAGTAGAACCTAGAGCGATCGCAATTACTGGTGTACCAACCGCCATCGATTCTGCCATGACTAAACCAAATGGCTCTTGCCAGGTAATCGGAAATAAAGTAGCTATTGCACCACCTAACAGTGGGCATTTTTGCTGGTGATTAGCTTCTCCCAAAAATTGAATTTGCTCACCGTCAATTAATGGTTTAATTTGCTCTTCAAAAAATTCGCGGTCTACAGGATCTATTTTGCCTGCCATCTTTAACGTCCAGCCAGTGCGTTTAGCAATTTCAATCGCTAGATGAGGGCCTTTTTCTGGTGATATTCGACCTAAAAAAGCTAGATAGGGAGACTCGTCTGGCTGAGGTCTAAAAGGATATCGGCTCGGATTGATACCATTGTAAAATGTCGCAACATAGTTTAACTGAAGATCCTGGCGACGCTGGGAATGAGAGATGCTGATAAAATTTTGATGACGAGCTTTCAGCCATAAGGGTTCAGTCTGGGGAAGAATAGCGTTGTGAATTGTATGTAGCGTTGGAGTTTGTACTAAATCCACGTAGGGAAAGATAATCTGATCTAGGTGAGAGTGAATCAGATCAAATTCCGAAGCTTTAGTAAAGACTCGCTCTAGTTGTAACGTCTGTTCAATCAAAATTTCTTCTCTGCTCGCCCCTAATGCTCGTAAAGCTTTGGAACAAGAAGACTCTAACCGAGCTAGAGTTTGAGAATCTCCCGAAGCAAACAGAGTAACTTCGTGACCTCGACGCACTAATTCATCTGTAAGTAAGCTCACAACCAATTCTGTACCTCCATAAGCAGGAGGCGGTACTCGTTCACATAAAGGAGCGATTTGAGCAATTTTCATCTTCAAACTCCTAAAGATGCAATATTATTATGCGTTTTTTTTATCAATTGCTGTAGCTAATTTGATTGAATTGATTAACTACTGAATTTAAATTTAAATTAGCTAATAACTGTTAATAAATGCCTCTTTCTTGAGTTAGATATTAGTTTTAAAAACAGAGTTTGATAAAAAAAAGCTGACTCTTCTAGAGTAGTTATGACAGTTTAATAATAACAAGCAAGAAAATACAAGTAAATATTTAAACTAAAATTATCTCTAAGTAATATTGTATATTGACTTAAGAGGTTCATTCACTCAATACTTCTGCGGGAATTCTCAAATCCTGATTCAACATAAATAAAAAAAACAAAATATTTAGTTAAATGTGGCGATGGTTCGGTATACTCTCTACAAATGGTGATTGATATCCCCAGTGGCAACATGGAAGAATTGGGTTTAGGATAAATAACCTAGCTAATATTTAGGTGAAAGCAACCTAAGAATCTCAAATCAATTGTTGCAATTTCCTCTAAATTCAAATATCCATAGCATCTAGAGAATTAGAATTAATGATCTCTGCCACAGTTAAAATACCAACTCTCGATTTATCTCAAGCCAACCAACAGTTAGAAAATGCTGAAGCAACTTCTGTAGTTGAGTGGAGTGTTGAAACTTTTAGTAATGGCTTGGTTATGAGTACTAGCTTTGGGATTCAGGCAGCAGTCATGTTGCATCTTGTTACTAGAATTGCTCCTAATATTCCTGTGATCTGGGTAGACACGGGTTATTTCCCCCCAGAAACTTATCAATTTGCTGAACAACTAACTCAAAGGTTAGAACTAAATCTTAAGGTTTATCAATCTCCCGTGTCTCCTGCTCGTATGGAAGCTTTACATGGCAAGCTTTGGGAACAAAACGATGTGGAAGCTTTTAACCGCTACGACCAAATCCGTAAAGTTGAACCCATGCAACGAGCATTACAAGATCTAAAAGCTACTGCTTGGTTAGCTGGACTCCGTAAAAATCAGACTGATCATCGCCAAGGTTTAACTAAAGTCGAAAAGCAGGATAATTTATATAAGATTTATCCGATTTTAGATTGGAATGCGAAAGATATTTATCAATATTTAACAGCCCATGACCTGCCTTATCATCCTTATTTTGATCAAGGTTATGTTTCTGTAGGAGATTGGCATTCTAGTCGTGCTTTCACGGCAGATGATACCAATGAAAGAGATACTCGTTTTCGTGGCTTGAAACAGGAATGTGGGTTGCATCTACCTCAAACTGCTGGTGAAGAAGAAAGTCTCAATTCTAGTAGTCTTTAATACTTGTCGGGTAATAACCAGAAAAAGGGCTATAAACGGCTTTAAATCTTTCAATTTGGATTTCTAAGAGGAAAAGTTTTGACTTTAGAGGGAAATAGCAGTTTAATTCAAACAGATTGGAAATCTCCGCCTATTAATCCGATGGACTTAATGAAGGACTGGGTAAGACAAGCAAAAGAGGCTGGTATTGCAGAACCATTGGGTCTAACTTTAACTACAGTTAATCAAATTGGCTGGTCAAGAAATAGAGTGGTTTTAGTGAAAGAGTTTTCTGAATCTGCAATTATCTTTGGTTCAAGTTCTGAGAGTGAAAAGGGTAAAGATATTGAACATAATCCCAAAGTAGCTGGTAGTTTTTGGTGGCGTGAAAGTGTTCAACAGATTCATTTTCGAGGTTTTGCTTTTGTAGCTTCGACAGCAAAATCTAATCAATTGTTTTACGAGCGCTCGCGTAGCGCACAAGCAGTAGCTATCTGTTCTCAACAAAGTCAACTTCTTGAGTCGGAATTAGATTTGAAAACCAAATTTACAGCTTTAAATCAGTCTGAACAAATTTTAAGCAGACCATCAACTTGGCAAGCTTATCAAATTACACCAATTGAATATGAATTTTGGCAGGGTGAAGCTAGTCGCTTGCATAAAAGATTACGGTACAGTTTACAAATACCTAATGTTAATTTCTCAAAAGTGTCTAGTCTTGATGGATTGGATTTAACTCAGGGAAAATGGATTCAACAAAAATTACAGCCTTGAGGAGATTTCTAAATAAAGGTTATATCTCTGATTTTGGGTATAAATAAAAGGTTGTAGTGTTCGTAGTTATTAGTTATTAGTTCTTAGTTATTTAGTTCTTAGTTTTTTTTCCTTCAAGAAAGAGGTAATTATCAATTATCCATTATTAATTATCAATTATTGAATTAACTATGCACTCTCGGTTCTGGATGTAAATTTACCAAAATACTACTTTCATATTCCCCTAACTCCGCTAGACGATGCTCAATAGTAGCACGCTCGCTATAATATTCAGCAAGAAGCCAGTAAATTCCATAATGACGAGCTTCTGATGCCATTAAACTGCGATAAAACTTAGCTAATTCTGGTTCAGGGCAATATTCTCCAATTAAACCGAGTCTTTCGTGGGAACGAGCCTCAATAATTGCCGAAATCAATAATGAATCAATTAAACGCTCTGGTTCTTGATGACGAATTTGGGATTTTAGTTGGGTAAAATAGGGAGGTGCATTTAGGGGTGCGAGGGGAATACCGCGCCTTTCTAACCATTGGTTTACCAGTTCAAAATGCTCTAGTTCCTCTTGAGCGATCGCCGTTAGCTGCCGAACTAATTTTTGATGAGCAGGATAACGAAACATCAGATTGATTGCTACTCCTGCTGCTTTGCGTTCACAATGGGAATGATCTAGTAAAATTGTATTTAAGTTAGAAATTGCTTGCTCGATCCAATTTGAACTAGATGGCTGTTGGAGAATTTTTATTTTGGCAGTTGCCTCGGCAAAAACTACTCGATTATTCATTGTCCTTCTATACTGAAAAAAGTTAATTTTTTCCTGTGTCAATTTATCTGTAATGGCTAATAAAAATAAGCTCTTAGAAAGATGTATAATCCTTCGATTAATTGGGAATACTTACTAGTAAGTTAACAATTTATTTTTATTATCTGTGAAATCACCAACCAGTAAAAGCAATTGTTACTATGCACATCGTTAAAACAGCCAATATGACCAAGCACCGTAGAATTGTCATTGGTGACGTACATGGACACTATGACACTTTAATGACATTGTTAGATACAATTTCCCCTAATTCTAAAGATGAAATCTATTTTTTGGGTGATTTGATTGATCGAGGACCTAAAAGCGCGCAGGTAGTTGATTTTGTGATGCGCAATAAATATCAATGTTTGCGGGGTAATCATGAAGAAATGCTGTTGGATGTAGTTGGGAGTGGTGAAGTATCAATTGAACTATATCAAGGTTGGTTATATAGCGGTGGTCATGCTACAGTTGCTAGCTACGATAACAAAATTCCCCAAGAACATATTGATTGGATCAGAAATCTACCGCTTTACCTAGATTTAGGCAATTATTGGCTAGTTCACGCAGGAGTCAATCCCAATATACCTCTACAACAACAAGGGGCAGATCAATTCTGCTGGATTAGAGAAGAATTTCACGGTAACGATCAAGCCTTTTTTAGCGACAAGTTGATTATTACAGGTCATACAATTACTTTTACTTTACCAGGAGTGCAGCCAGGACAAATAGCAGCAGGAAAGGGATGGTTAGATATTGAGACGGGAGCATACCATCATAATAGTGGTTGGATGACTGCTCTCGATCTCGATCATCATAAAGTTTATCAGGCTAATGCTTTAGACGGTCGGATTCGGATTATGCCTCTGAGAAAAGCGATCGCTAAAGTCGATGCTTCAACAGTTATGGCTCGCAGAGTACGTAAAAGAGCTTGATTAACCTATAACAACTGAAGTCAGAAGTCAGAAGTCAGAAGTCAGAAGTACCACAAAAGTATAACATCAGAAGTCCTAAAGGATAAGCTTCGCAAATCAGAAGTCAGAAGTTTTTACCTACTACCTACTACCTAAAAAACTTGCTACTTGCTACTTGCTACTTGCTACTTTGGTCACTGGTCACTGGTCACTGCTCACTGATGTGCTTTGTCCTTTAAGGTGATCGCTCAATCTTCGTAATACACCATTGATAAATCTAAATCCGTCTTCATCAGAGTAGCGTTTGGCTAATTCTACCGACTCGTTAATCGCAACTCTCTCAGGAATCTCTAAATAAATTATTTCGGCTACGGCAATTCGGAGAATATCGCGATCGATTTGGGGTAAACGGCTTAGTTGCCAAGCTACCAAAACATTTTCTAGTAGCGTTTCAATTTCTTGACGATTTTCATTAACTGTTTTAATTAATTCTAGGGCATACTGCCTAACCTGCTCTTTGTTAGTTAGCTGTAAAAATTCAGGAAATTCGATTGCTACTCCCAAGCGATTGACTGCGGTTTGTGAAACTTCTAGAGCTTCTTGAATCATTACCTTAGCACTATTTAAATCGGTAGCACGGGTTTCGCTATTTAACAAACGCTCTTCACCCCGTTTAATTTCTGCCGAAGCTGCTTCTAGGTTATCTTGCACTTCGATAATTAAAGTGCGAATCGCAGCCACAATTAAATTGTTTAAATCTTCTTCAGTGACTTTGTTTTTTTGAGTTTTAATTTGACTAATACTTAAAAGTGCCAATTCACGAGCAATACTGCGAGGTTGTTTGCGGAGAGCCATTTTTCTCAATTCTAAATCAAGCCCAACTATTATACAGCCTCATTTCCCTTAACTCTCTTCTTCTACGGGAATCAATCCAGATTTATTTGAGATATAGTCACTGTCTACAGCAACTTGTTTACCTGGCTTGGCTATAGATATAGGAGGTTTGACGGTAGGAGTATCAGGACTAACAATTCCACCAGATATTAATATTTTAAATGCATCTTCAATGGAAATATCAATATCGATCACATCCTTTTGAGATACGATCGCATACCATCCTGATGTAGGATTGGGAGTAGTAGGAATAAAAACATTAATCATTTCCTCTTGTAAATGGCTTTGTAGCTGCGGACTTACTTGACCTGTTACAAATCCTAAACTCCATACGCCTTTGCGGGGATATTCTACTATTATCACCCGTCTAAACTTACTTTTAGAATCACCCAAAAGAGTCTCTAAGATCTGTTTGAGGGTTTTATATACTGATCCTGCCAAAGGAATAGCTTGAAGAAATTGTTCACCAAAATTTAGTAACCAACGTCCAACGATATTTCGCGCCATCAAACCAATGATCAGAATACTCAGCAAAGGTACGGCTAATCCGACTGAGAAATTGAGAATGTTAGTTACAAAAGGATCTAATCCATCGAAGGGATTGATTTGTTTTGGTATACGAGTTAATAGATCTATCGCCCACCTAGCAATCGAAATAGATAGCCAAATAGTGGTAGCTAGAGGAATTACTACTAATAATCCTGCGATTAGATCATTTTTTAAATCTTGTTTTAAACGTTGCAGCACAGAGCAATTACTCTCCTTACAACTGAATTTGTATTAATTAAACCAAGGTTCACAGGCGAATTTAATTTAAAATAAAACGGCATTGTGTCACTCCTAACACTGATATAAGTTGTAAAACTTATGAAGAATTATTGCAGCTATTGACATTTGGCTTGTATATAGATACTATCTTATTTTTGCCTCAATCAACCTAGTCACTACAAATATTTAGCTTTACATTCTACCTTCCAACATCAAAGATTGACCATTACACATCGGTTTGATCGGTTCAAACAATTTAACTAAAAACCAGCATAGTTTCTAAATATATTTAAATTTTGGTAAGCAATTTTAATTACGGTCTTAAGATTGGCTAAGATAGCTCTTGCCCACAGACAGCAATCTCGGGATTATGAACAGAATTATTGAAGTTTTAGCTGATAAATCCTCTTTGGTCGAGCGATCGCAAGAAATTATTTTATCTCGTTTACAAACAGCTATTGAATCTAGAGATCGATTTACTATTGTCCTCTCTGGTGGTAGCACCCCCAAACCCCTTTACGAAGCTTTAGCTACTCAATCTTTACCTTGGGAGAAAATACATATTTTTTGGGGTGATGAACGTTATGTACCTGCAAATCATCCAGACAGCAATCAATTAATGGCACGTCAGGCTTGGTTAGACAAAATCGCCATTCCTGACAGTAATATTCATCCTATGAATACCACCGCAGCCAATCCAGTTGAAGATGCTCAACTCCACGAAGCGGAATTACATCAGTTTTTTCAAACTCAACCAGGAGAAATTCCTGTATTTGACTTAATTCTTTTGGGGATGGGAGATGATGGACATACAGCTTCCTTATTTCCCCACACCGAAGCTTTGACAGTTCGCGATCGCTTGATTACTGTTGGTAATAAAGACGGTCAACCTCGGCTTACTTTTACTGTCCCCTTAATTAATCACGCTCGTTGCGTTATATTTGTCGTTGCTGGTGCAAGTAAACGTCCAGCCTTAAAAGAAATATTTGCTACTGAAGCTGATGAAATGAATTATCCTTCGCGCTTAATTCAACCCCAAGGAGAACATTTATGGTTACTAGATCAAGCAGCAGGAGCAGAATTATAGGTTTTTAAGCGTTTTCTATCTGATAGGGTCTACTCATAGTGATATCTACACTGCAAGAAAACGATTTTGTCAGAGCTTACTTGATAAACTAATCTATGCTCCTGAGTGATTCGTCTCGACCATCTTGAGCCTGAAAAGTATTTAAGATGTTCTGGTTTCCCAATGCCTTCAAAGGGATTTACAATAGTAGCCTCGATTAAATTTAAAATTCTCTCACTTATCTTCTTGTCTTTTCTAAACCACCAGCGCAGATCTTCTCTAAAT
This sequence comes from uncultured Pleurocapsa sp., assembly GCA_964393695.1. Lineage (GTDB taxonomy): Bacteria > Cyanobacteriota > Cyanobacteriia > Cyanobacteriales > Xenococcaceae > Waterburya. The sequence continues at coordinate 31,502 of CAYMWC010000002.1, read as the reverse complement.
TGAGTATCAAAAATTACCGCCCTACTGATCAACTGTTAATTCCTCACAAAGTTTTTTCAGACTTTGAGATTCTACTTTTACCCCTTCGAGTTCATCTGCTCTTTCCATAGCAGCAAAAAGTTTCTTAGCATTAGCAGGAGATTTTAGTAAATGAAGAGTTTCCATCATACTAGCAAGTTCTGAAGCAGCTATGATTGCCACATCTTCTTTTCCTGTTCTACTAACTATGACGCAACCACGATTGTCAATAACTTCGTCTAAAACAGATGCTAAGTTTTGGCGCAAATTAGTATAGTTTGTTTGTTTGGCTAGCATATTCAGTTTGAGTACTTATATCTGTACTTAGAGTAACATATATTTATTGAAATTATTCCTTAGTCGCGATCGCAAGTTTTGCAAAATTGGCTTTGGCATTGTTTCAGACTATTGCGAACTAAATTTATCAGTAATTTTATTAATCAACCAGGTAGTAAATGCGCCCAAAAACAAAATCCCGATCGCAGGATTAAAAACAGGCTGCCAAAGCTGATACCAAAGGTCAAAACCCAAAGGGATGTTAAGATAGCGACCAAGAACAGCGATCGCAAACCAAATAAAGCCAAAGAAAACTAAAAATACATCCGCAATTAAAATACGGTTTAACCAAGTGATGATTTGTTCTTTCATGCTGTTGTCACCATAGTTGAGGCTAAAGATGTTTTCCAAGTCTCTAAATCAGTTAAGGAGCGATCGCGGTATTGTCCATACCTTTCTTGTTTACCTTTAATTTTGGTGGGTAATGGCGGAATGATACCAAAATTAGGGGGCATAGGTTGAAAATGTTTGGCAGAAGCGGAACTAATAAACTCAAATAGTGCGCCCATCATAGTTGTTGCGGGGATGATTACAGGCTTTTGTCCTAAAGCTAAACGGGCAGCATTTGTTCCTGCCAACCAGCCTCCTGCTGCTGCTGCGGTATAGCCTTCTGTTCCTACTAGTTGACCAGCAGCTAAAATTGCATTATTGCTCTTAAATTGCAAAGTCGGCTCTAAAAGTTGAGGAGAATTAATAAAGGTATTGCGGTGCATGACTCCCATGCGCACAAACTCCGCATTTTCTAAGCCTGGAATGAGACGGAAGACGCGCTTTTGTTCCCCCCAGCGTAAATTAGTCTGAAAACCTACCATGTTCCAAAGTTGTCCTGCCTTGTCTTCCTGACGTAATTGTACAACTGCATAAGGACGTTTATTTTTATTGGCTGGGTCGCGAAAATCTCCCAAACGCGAATCAAACAAACCTACGGGTTTAAGAGGCCCATAGCGCATCGTATCTTCACCTCGTTGGGCTAATTCTTCAATCGGTAAACACCCTTCAAAAAACTTCGCACTTTCCCGTTCAAAATCTTTTAATTCTGCTTGTTCTGCCTGAGATAATGCTTGCTGAAAATGGAGATACTGTTCCTTATTCATAGGACAGTTAAGATAAGCTGCTTCTCCCTTGTCATAACGAGAGGCTAAGAAAGCTACATCACGATTAATTGATTCCCCCACAATAATCGGACTGGCAGCATCAAAAAAGCTCATGTATTCCATTCCCGTAAACTGTTGTAAGTCTGACGCTAACTGGAGACTAGTTAAAGGGCCAGTGGTTAAAACTACAATTTTATCTCTGGGAATTGAAGTTATTTCGGCTCTTTTTAGCTCAATTAAGGGATGATTGGCGAGATTATGAGTCAATTCATTACTAAATACGCCTCTATCTACAGCTAAAGCTCCTCCTGCTGGTACAGAGTGTTTATCGGCAGTGGCAATAATTTGAGAACCTAAACGACGTAGTTCTTCGTGAAGTAATCCAGCAGCGCGATCGCTACTTTGCGCCCCAAAAGAATTACTACAGACTAATTCAGCTAATTCTGCTGTATGGTGAGCAGGGGAAGTTCTCACAGGGCGCATTTCGTATAAAGTCACAGCTACACCTGCTTGAGCAATTTGCCAGGCTGCCTCTGTTCCTGCTAAACCACCGCCGATTACAATTACGCTGTCATTTGTCATTTCATTTATCATTTAACATTTATCAATGTTTAATGTTTAATGTTCAATGCTTAAATATTCCTAAATATAATTATCTCCATAAATTCACTGAAGACATAAACAGTCAGTGGATTTAAGGTAGAAACGCGTTAAGTTTGTTGCTAAAAGTCTAATGCCCTAAAAGCTATTTATTAGGACTATGAGTTTAGCAATATCAGTGAAGTCGTAAATCTGCCCGTGTATTAGCAGCCACTGATACGCGGTTTTTTTATTGGTTTAAATTAAAGCTTTTATTAAAACATCAAACTCTTCTAACTATAAGTCTTTATAATTAATTGAGACAAAACACGCTTCAGTTACTTATATGATTGACAGGCTAAATGTTTAATGTTCAATGATCAATGTTAAATGTTAAAATCCCATTACTTTTGCCACCTTCTCTAGATCAGAAGGTACGCCTTGTTGGAGTTGATTCTGGCTATGATTTATGGCAGTATCAGGATCTTTTAGACCATTCCCTGTAAGCACACAAACAACTCTAGCATTATCTGGAACTTGTTCTTTGACTTTGAGTAACCCTGCAACGGAAGCAGCACTAGCAGGTTCACAAAAGACTCCTTCTTCGGAAGCTAAAAGACGATAGGCATCTAAGATTTCAGCATCTGTTACAGGATTAAATTCTCCTTGACTGGCTTCTTGAACTGCGATCGCTTTTGACCAATTTGCAGGTTTACCAATTCTAATCGCGGTTGCCAAGGTATCAGGGTTAGCTACAGGTGATCCCGATACTAAGGGCGCAGCACCCGCAGCTTGAAAACCCATCATTTTTGGTAAACGGGCGCATTTTCCTGCCTGACGATATTCACAAAAGCCCATCCAGTAGGCACTAATATTTCCTGCATTACCTACGGGAATACATAACCAATCTGGAGCATCACCCAAAACATCAACTATCTCAAAAGCAGCAGTTTTTTGACCTTGAAGACGATAGGGGTTAACGGAATTAACTAAAGTCACAGGATAATTTTCTGATAGCTGACGCACAATGTTTAAAGCATCATCAAAATTGCCGTTAATAGCAATTACTTCTGCCCCATAAAGCAAAGCCTGGGCTAGTTTCCCTAAAGCCACATAACCATCGGGAATGACGACAAATGCTTTCATCCCTGCCCGACGAGCATAGGCTGCTGCTGCTGCTGAAGTATTGCCCGTGCTAGCGCAAATTACTGCTTTTGCTTCTGACTCCTTGGCTTTAGAGATTGCCATCGTCATACCCCGATCCTTAAAACTCCCTGTAGGATTAAGACCGTCATATTTAACGTATACCTTTACTCCTCGACCAATCTTAGCTGCGATCGCTGTAGCAGGAATTAAGGGGGTATTACCTTCTAGCAAAGTTATTACAGGAGTAGCTTCACTCACAGGCAAATAAGAACGATAGGTTTCAATCAAACCTTGCCAATTATTCGCAGTCTTGGCGATGCTTGGATAGGATAAGTTGGTCGGGGGGATAGTCAGAGTCACAGGTTATTTCGGTTAACTTAAATTTATCAATGGACAATTGACAATTGATAATTATTTACTCAAGATTCAAAAAATGAACAATTAATAATTATCCCTTAAAGAAGTCTTCTTTTGTTGCAATCTTTATGTCTTAATGACGAAGTTAATTATCAATTATCCATTATTAATTATCAATTATTTGAACTATTGTTCAATAATTACTTGTGATCTAATTTTACCCTGGGTTTTGGTTCGAGGTAGAGATTTAGATTTAGGTTTGCTGTAAGTGTCTTTACGGGCAGGGCGATTTTTCTTGCCTTTGATAACTGGTTTTCCAAAACTATCCTCAGGCACATCCCAATCGCCTTTCATCCAATTAGGACAATCACGGTCATAAACCATTTGTAAGGCTGCTGCTGCGATCGCTTGTGCATCATATTCATCGCTCAAATCTCTGACTAGGGGTAAGAAAGATGCCATTCTTTCTCCTGCCAATGTTTCTTTGATGGTAGCTTGTAGTTTGCCGATGCGTTTAGCTTCTACCTGGGAGCGATTAGGAATTTGAGCTATATCTAAGGTTGTCCGTAGACGACGCTCGATTTGCTTCAGAGTACGACGATCGCCTGAATGGACTATAGTGATCGCTGTACCTGTTTTACCAGCCCTACCAGTACGACCAATACGGTGAATATAGGTTTCGGTGTTGTCAGGTAGATCGTAGTTAATCACGTGACTTAGATCTTGTACATCTAAACCTCTAGCAGCAATATCTGTCGCTACTACCATCTTGATTTTGCCTTCACGGAAGCGTTTAACCAGTCTTTCCCGTTGCATTTGACTCAAGTTGCCATGATATTCATCGACGCTGTGTCCTGCTTCCTGTAATTTACTGGTTAATTCACTGGCAGTACGTTTGGTGCGAACAAAGATCAAGGCTGAATCTGGCTCTTCAATTTCTAAAATGGGCTGTAACGCTTTAATTTTTTGCCAACCACGAGGCACCATATAGACGTGCTGGTCAATTCTGGTGGGTGCTTCTTCTTTTTGCTTAACAGTAATGTATATAGGAGAGTTTAAAAAGTTTTTGATCAACTCCTTAATTTCTCTGGGCATAGTGGCAGATAAACACGCAGTCTGTCTGTCTTTGGGTGATTGACGCAAAATTTTCTTAATATCGTCGATAAAGCCCATACTCAGCATTTCATCGGCTTCGTCTAGAATTGCCAACTTGAGAGCATCTAAATTAAGTTCTTTACGCTCTAACAGGTCAATGATTCGCCCTGGAGTTCCTACTACAATTTGGACTCCACGACGTAATTTACTGATTTGTCTCTCTATCGATTGACCGCCATAAACAGTCATGGAATAAATTCTTCTACCAGTAGAAAAGTCTTCAATTGCTTGACCAACCTGTTGAGCTAGTTCGCGAGTTGGAGTAAGAATTAATGCTTGTACGGCTTTGTTTTCAGGTGCCACAATTTCTAGGGCTGGTAAGGAGAAGGCTGCGGTTTTGCCTGTCCCTGTTTGAGATTGTCCGACAATGTCTTTGCCCGCCAGCAAAGCTGGTATTGTTTCTTGCTGAATTTGAGTTGGTTCAGTAAACCCAAGCTGTTCTAATTGTGCTATGCAAGCTGCTGATAATCCTAAATCTTTAAAAGTAGTCGTCATAAGTTATGTTGCTTTTACTTTGATTTTTGCTAAAAAACTATGTATTTTTGTACCGCTAGAAGTTATTACTACCTTCAGATAGCGTAAACTTAAGGTAATTTGAAAGTTGATACTACTCGCCAAAACTAAACTAAAGAGTGGCGTAAGCTGCTACTGGAGCAACTTCCCCATAGAGATCGTAAACATCTGCGGTAGTTATGTTTACGGGGATAATTGAACCCAGAGAAGCGTCACCACGGATATATACCAGTCCATCTACGTCTGGGGCGAATTGAGCAGAGCGACCAATTAACTGACCTGTTCCAGGATGCTCTTGTTCGACTAGAACATCTATTTGTTTACCAACGTAGGCTAAATTCTTGGCAGCAGCAATTGGTTGCTGTACTTGCATTAGGATATCTCTACGTTTGGCACTGACTTCTGGAGCAACTTGATTATCCAAGCTGTAGGCAGTTGTTCCTTCTTCAGGGGAAAAAGTAAATACACCTACATGATTAAACTGATGACGTTCTACAAACTCGACGAGATGTTGAAAATGAGCATCTGTTTCGCCAGGAAAACCAACTATGAAGGTGGTACGCAATACTGCTTCTGGTAATTCTTGCTTGATCCGCTCAATAATGGCATCATTTACCCTTCCCTGCCAAGGACGGTTCATCGCGCGCAAGATTTCGGGATGAGAATGTTGCAGAGGCAGATCCAAATAGGGCAGAACATTGGGTGTATCTCGAATAGCGGCAATGACTTCAGGAGTTAGCCCTGTTGGATAAGCGTAGTGTATCCTAATCCAAGGAACAGGAACTTTACCTAGCTCTGTTAATAGTTTAGCTAACATTGGCTTGCCATACAAGTCCATGCCGTAGTTAGTAGTGATTTGAGAGATGAGAATTATTTCTTGTACTCCTTGAGAGGCTAGAGATTTAGCCTCATTAACAACTGACTCAATAGAACGCGATCGCTGTTTCCCCCTTAATTGCGGGATAATGCAAAAAGCACATTTATAGTCACACCCTTCTGCAACTCTTAGATACGCGACTCCTTCGGTGGTAGTACGATAGCGCGGGGTGGTTTCATCAGCAATATAAACTGGTTCTGGAGTTACTTCTTGTACTCTCTCCCCTGTTGTAGTTCGCTCGATAACTGACACAATTTTATGATAGTCAGCACTACCCACCACTGCTACTGCTTCAGGTAACTCGGCTAAAAGTTCTCCCTGAAAATGCTGTGCCATGCAACCTGTGATGACAATTTTTTTATTAGCTTCGGCTAGTTCAACTAAAGTACGAACTGATTCTTCTCTTGCTGCTTGAATAAAACTACAAGTGTTAACAATTACGTAGTCAGCCAGTTCTTCGTTGGAATCTATCTGATATCCAGCTTGGGCTAGTAAGCCCAGCATATGTTCGGAATCTATACGGTTTTTTTCACACCCCAAGTGGGATATAGCTATTGTTGGCTTATTTGCCATTCTTTATCCTAATTTTAAAGACCAATACAAAAGATTTTTGTGAATTTTGGATGTTGGTCAGACATTACCCAGCTCTAAGAGAACGAAGTTGGTTTTTTGACCATTAGTCAGATTCAATATCTTGCTTGGAGTGTTAACCCCTGGTCTTGAACAACTTAAAAACATAAATATTTTAGACCAACTGTTGGATTAGACTCCCTAGTTTCGCGGCGGAGTAGGAACTAACCAAACAGTTATGTATTCCGCAAAACTATTTCTGATTCAAGACACCGCTTCTGACGGGTTTTGAATTTGAGGTTAGAGAACATATCTAATGAGATACGTAAATAACCTTTTCGTTAAAATATATTAACAGATAAATACGCTAGTGGGAATTAAAAGTAGCAAAATCACAGCATTTATCTAAAAAATCACTGGTAGATGAGACTTGATGAGAGTATATACAGTATATAGCTTTGTCTGAGATAATAATAACTTTTGAAAAGGAGAAAAAATAGGCGTGGTGGAGTCAAAGTGGAATTAAAACAAATTTTTACAGCAAGTAATCCCGTAATTGGCGTGGTTCATTTATCTCCTCTACCTACCTCTCCTCGCTGGAAAGGCAAGCTTAAAGAGGTAATTGAGAGAGCGGAACAAGAAGCTACCGCTCTATCTGCGGGTGGAGTTGACGGTATTATTATTGAAAACTTTTTTGATGCTCCCTTCACCAAAGATTGTGTAGATCCTGCGGTTGTCAGTGCGATGACTTTAATTGTTGATCGCCTTAAAGGAATGGTCATGTTACCTATGGGGATCAATGTTTTGCGTAATGATGCTCGGAGTGCAATGGCGATCGCTACTTGTACTCAAGTTGAATTTATTCGAGTTAACGTGTTAACAGGAGTGATGGCAACTGATCAGGGTTTAATTGAAGGGAAAGCTCATGAATTACTCAGATATCGCCGTGAATTAGGCTCAGAAGTCGCAATTCTAGCCGATGTCTTAGTAAAACACGCTCGACCTTTGGGAACACCTAATTTAACTACCGCCGTGCAAGACACAATTCAAAGAGGTTTAGCGGATGGGGTAATTCTCTCAGGATGGGCAACAGGTAGCCCTCCAACTCAGGAAGATTTAGAACTGGCATCCGCAGCAGCAGGAGATACTCCCGTATTTATTGGTAGTGGTGCTAATTGGGAAAATATTCCGCAGTTGATGCAAGCAGCCGATGGTGTAATTGTGTCTAGCTCTCTCAAACGCCAGGGTAAAATTACTGAAACTATTGATCCGATTCGGGTAGCTCAGTTTGTGGAAGCAGCTAAATCTACTCCTAGCAAGTCAAAAGTCAAAAGTCACAAGTCACAAGTCAAAAATTTTTAAGGCTTTCAAGATTTTAAAAGGGTTGCTGTGCTTACGCCAGAGTCTAGTAGTAATTCAAGCTAAATTTAATCAAGTTATAATTTGGACATTGAACATTAAAAGGCTGTTAGGTATTAGCTAAAAATTAATCATTGCCCCAGTAACTTGGATCTTAGAAGCTAAAGCTCAAAGCTGTTATAAAATAAAGTCTATCAATTGATATATTATTATGCGCCGTAGACGTTCTTTACCTTGGATATACCGTTGGTCAAGACCAATAATTGCAGTAATAGCGATCGCAGGAGCAATCTTGACTGCTTATCTGACTGTCACCAAACTTTTGGGAACTGGCCCAGTCTGTTCGGCTGAGGCTACTGCTGGTGCTGGCTGTGGAGGAGTGTTAGATAGTGCTTACGCTACAGTTTTTGGCTTGCCTTTGAGTTTGTTTGGTTGTCTTGCCTATATCAGCATGACAGCTTTTGCGCTTGTGCCTTTGGCAATTAAGGGCGAGGGACAAAAAGACTTAAGAAAACAACTAGAAAACTTGACTTGGTGGCTTTTGTTGGCAGGTAGCATAGCAATGGCAGTATTTAGTGGCTATCTAATGTATATCTTGGCTACAGAACTCAAAACATTATGTTTTTACTGTATAGGCTCGGCATTATTTTCCCTTAGTCTTTTAATTTTGAGTATTACTGGCAGAGATTGGGAAGATTTAGGACAGATATTGTTTACGGGGCTGATAGTTGGTTTGTTAACCATAGTAGTAACCTTGGGTATTTATTCAAACATTAATTCTTCCATTGCTCAAGCTAATGGAACTCAAGAAGTAGTTGATCCCAAAGATGGTAAGATTGCTATTCCACAGGTAGTCGAACAGCCTACACCTCCTCACGGCTGGGAAATTACTACTATTTCTGGAGAAGCTGAAATTGCTTTAGCGAAACATTTAACTGAGATTGGGGCAAAGAAATATGGTGCTTTTTGGTGTCCCCACTGCTACGAACAAAAAGAGTTATTTGGGAAGGAAGCTTTTTCTGAGATTGATTATATTGAGTGCGATTCTCAAGGAGAAAATCCTCAGCGAGATACCTGTATAGCTGCAAAAATTCAATCTTTTCCTACTTGGGAAATTGACGGTAAATTGTATCCAGGTGCCAAGCTTTTAGATGAATTGGCGAAAATATCCAACTATCAGGGAGATAAGAATTTTAAGTATAAGTTGTAAATATGTTTAATCAAATCAGGCGATTACCCTTCGGGTACGCTTCGCGATCGCATATCAAAATTACCATATAGTACTAGCGGGGACTATCTTCCAAATACCAAATTAAAGCATGAGTATCGGTTACGACATCAGACATTAAATGTTCTCGCGAGGAAAATTACTACTCATTTCTGCTTTCACTTCAGCCAGATCAGTTTCGCTAATATCTATTCCTTTCCAAATTCCTCTCAAAGATTTTCGAGGTTGTGAAGAGACAACTACCCAATCTCGTTTAAGCTGAGGGGTGATTTGTTCGATTAAACGTATTCGATCCAAAGGAGAAAGTTGCTTGGCTAAATTTAAAACTTCTTCTAAGGTGATAGAATCAGTCATTTTTAGTTGATTTTATAGCTGATAAGTAAATTTTACTCGATTCTTCATCACTCATTGCTACAAATTTATAGATACTCATAGTGTTTTAATACGTATTATTACTGACATCTATACCAGTAAGCTGATAAAATCTAGCTCTGTGTGGTGAAACTAAGATTTGTTAATAATTCTTGGTTTGATAGGGAGTAAAAAGCGATCGCATGAAAAAATCTTTGGTTGGGCTAGTAAGTTCGATAGTGTTGTTTTTGCTGAAAACAGCTAGCGTTCAAGCTCAATCTTCAGAATTGTTAACTAACCAAAAAGTCAATCGAACGTCAATAACTTTTACGCCTCTGACAGAACAATTATTTGCTCAACCGACTGCAGAACATTTAGGACAGGGAGAAGTATTACTTAATCTAGATACTCGCTCCTTTTTTTTTCCTAATTTAGTTGGAGGAGGAGTGGATAATGATGATAGTGCGGTTAACTTTAATACTGGTTTTAGTTGGGGTATTAACGATGATTTGCAGTTAACTTTACAGTTTCAGCACGTAGATAGTAGTTCTCCTATTAAACAAGGGGATTTTACGTCGGAACGCACTGAGGATAACGAAGCTGCGATTGAACTAAAACAAAGTCTTTGGAGTAATCTAGCTAAAAATCAAGCTTTAAGTGGGGTACTGGCTGCTTCTTGGGGAACTCGCGGTTTTAAGTTTACTAGAGGACAAGAAGAGACGGAAATTAATAATCGGGATGTTTTTGTTTCTTTGGCTGTACCTTTCACTGCTGATCTTAGCGATCGCTGGCAAGTTAATCTCGCTCCCACTGTGGCATTTTTTAAAGATGAAAGTGCCGTTTTTTATCATCGTTTACCTGATGATCAAGAAAGTTCTTTTGGGACGGTTTTGGGTTTAGGTGGGGCAGTTTCTTATCAAGTAAGCTCGAAATTATATATCTTTAGTGATGTTTTTCTGCCTTTAACGGGCAATAACAGTATCAATCGGGATTCAGGTAAACCAGATAAAGCGATCGCCTACAATGCAGGTATACGTTATTTAGCTAATCCGCGTTTGGCTTTGGATCTTTACGCTACTAATACTGCTGCCAGTTTTGCGCCTCTATCTTTGACTGCGGATCGGGATTTTATGGGTTTGGGGGCTAATATAGTTTTTATGCCTGATGCATTTCCAGCTAATCGTCGTTACAGCGATCGCTTTTTCCCCACTACAGCTAATCTTACTTTTCTAACTACCGATGGTCTAGCTTTCTTTGACGGTGGCATTGTACCCAGTGGTAAATTTGCATTTGATTTACAAACTGGTAGTCAAGGAATTTTAACTGCTATTCGTTACGGTTTCCTTAAAGATTTTGAGGCGGGAATTTTCCTAGACTATGTTAGTGGTGAAATAGATGAATCGGAACAGGGAATTAGTGGCAAGGTACGATTATTAAATCAAGCTGAGAACGATCTGATTACCCTCAGTGCTTCTGCTACTGCCAGTTTAACCAATGAACCATTTATTAATTTTATTGAAAACGATACCACTGCCTTTGAACGCTTAAATTTAGATAAGACTGTCCCTATCTTTACCCCAGGGGGAGATGAACGCTTTGAAGGCAAACAATTAATTTTAACTTTTTCTCTCCCTGCTCACTACGAAATCAATGATAGGACAGCAGTTTGGCTGACACCAATTCTGGGCTATGTCCAACGACAGGGATTAGAAATAGGCGGATTTAATTTGGGTACGGCGATCGCCCTCAATCAAGAGTTCAGTTTGTTGGGTGAAGTTGGAGCAAACTTAGTTGGCGAAGGTAATAGCTTAATTGATGGACAAAGAGGTCAAAAAATTCCTTGGACAATTGGTATACGCTGGCTACCTCTGTCTTTATTGGATAAACAAGCTACCAGTGACAATAGCGATCCTTATTTAGAGCTATATCTTACCAATCGTGTTGGTTCTTCTACCTGGCATCAATTACGAGTGAGAGAAGATAATAATACCGCTATTGGAGTTAGTTTATTTGTACCTTTTTCTTTTTAGAGACTTTACTTTTGAGTAAAATACTACAAAATTTCGGTTAAATCCAAAGTCAATCCAGGCATTAGCCAATTACAATCAATCGAGGTAGGAGATTCTAACTATTAGAATCTCCTAGCGTTCGTTTACGTGCCGTAGGCATACGCGATGCGCCCCTACGTTAAATAAATATGCTGTCCTAATCTATAGTTCGGTTGCTATACTTATCCTTGAGTAATGGAGCTTTAATAGGAGTTACTTGCATCTTGGGTAAACTAGCGATCGCATAATAAAGTTGTTCGGCAACTTTTTGATTAGCGGTTTCGTTAAGGTGAATGGGATCAATAAAACTAGGAGAAGGATATTGATCGCTCAGTTGATATAAATCAACTACTTTGAGATTGTATGGGAAAGTTTTACCAAGTTTCTGTATACCTTCAATTAAGACAGGATAGTCTTTTTTCATTTGCTGAATATAAGTTCGACCTAAATCAGTTGCGATCGCCCCTTCGGTATCAGTTAACTGACTGGGATTACGCCCTGTAATTTCAGGCTGTACTGCTACAACTACAGGAACAAGTGCTGCTGTACTCAAACTGACTATTTGTTTTTGATGGGCAACATAACGATCTACTCGTTTTTGTAATTCTTCTTGGTTACTGGGTAGATGTTTAACTAGTTGGGAAGTCTCTTCATTCAACAGAAAATTAGCTTTTTTATGGGGTTTATGCCAATTTACCCAGCTATTTTGAGCTATTTTAGCCAAATAACTTCTATTTTTTACTGGTTCAATTAATTGATTGAGATAAGCGATTAATTTATTATAAGGATTGTCTAAATAATTTTTAATTTGAGGTATTTGAACTGCTTCTTCTTGACTAGGAAGCATTAAATCTTCATACCCATTGAGAGCAACTATTAAGTCGGGCTTATATTTGAGAACTTCTAAAGCCAACTGTGCCAATTCATTACCCGAAGCATAACCAGGTACAGCAGCATTAATCACACGATATTGACCAGGTTTAATTTTGGTTGGTTTAGTGAGCGACTTAGGTTGTGCTGTTTGCTCGTTGTTATTATCTACTAAAATCTCAGGCTTCTCTGGCAGAATCTCAGATTTATAAAGCTGAGGAGAAGCTTGTTGTTGTTGTAGGCGTTGTTGCAGCCGTTGTTCTAAATATTGGCTGATCGTCGTTTGATTATTAGAAGTTCCATAACCAAAGGCAGTTGAACCACCCAGAAGAAAAATTCTAATTTCATTTTGAGGTTTAACTACAGGAAGAGGATCGCGATCGCGAAATCCCTGTTCGTTAATCTGCCAATATTCTGTTTTTTGATTATTTACTAGCTGATAGCCTACAGAGACGCTAGGTTTTGCCCGCAACAACTTATTATCTTCAGCCGTTTGCTGTGCCTGATCTTGAGCAATAAATTTTAAACGATAAGCCTCGGTAATATCTGGTTTTGTCTGTGTTTGTGCAAATTTACTGCGATCGCCAGAAATATCAATAAAAATACGAGTCAATAATTCCAAAATTAATAAAAACAGCGCGACAGAGGCGATCGCCCAGAATCCAGAAGCACGACGACGCGATCGTCTACGATTGGTGCTAAAAATTCTCCGCTCTTTAGTTTTAGACTTATACATATTATTTCCCTTTATTTCCCTGTTGATTTTTATTAATAAATGCTCAAAATAGTGACAAAAATATAAGTATTCCCAATCATTAATCTGGATTTTAGAACTATTTTTTCAACTTGTTTTGTTGACTCTTGTGGTACATTTACGAATGAATGTTAAGAAAAGACGTAAAAAAAGTTAACTTTTTCATCCAATCTGCACATTTACCTCACTTGAGTAAATACCGTTGCTGCCTGACAGCAATCCCTAACAGATAGAGATAGTAACGTCGTAAAACAGTTAATAATCTTTAATGATTCATGACCTATAAATTGTTATTTGTTTGTTTAGGTAATATTTGTCGTTCGCCATCAGCGGAAAATATTATGAATCACCTCATACAAAAAGCTGCTTTGGACAACAAAATTACCTGTGATTCGGCGGGAACTTCTGGTTATCATATCGGCGCATCTCCAGATCGTCGCATGAATTCTGCTGCCATAAAACGGGGAATTGAACTACAAGGAAAAGCGCGCAAATTAACTCCTTTAGATCTAGAAAGGTTTGACCTGATTTTAGCTATGGATCACGAAAATTACCAGGATATTTTGTATTTAGATCGTGAAGGTAAATTTGAAGACAAAATACGTTTAATATGTGATTTTGCTACTCAAAAAACTGATAAGGAAGTCCCAGATCCCTATTATGGTGGTCAAGATGGTTTTGAGTATGTAATTGACTTACTATTTGATGCTTGTGCAGGGTTGCTGAATTATGTAGTTAATTCCGAAGCATATCAAGCCCAAACATAATCTTATAGTGAAGATTTCTGAGCATTGTTTCTGTAGTAAATATAAACGCAATGAATCGATTCAATTTAAAAGTTTTTAAAAGGTTTTGGCAGTTAGTAAAGCCTTATTGGTTTAGTAATGAAAAATACGGTGCAATTACTATTTTAATTTTATTACTGCTGCTGACATTAGTTTATACTTTTATTTCGGTATCGATCACTCGTTTTCAAGGAGATCTGATTTCAGCTTTAACTAAACTAGATCGAGAGCGTTTTTTCAAAACGATTTGGATGTTTTTAGCAGTTTTGGCAGCCTATGTTCCACTATCTGGTGCTGCTACCTATTTACAAGATAAACTTAGCAATTATTGGCGAAGATGGTTGACTTATGATTTTTTAGGTCGCTATTTTGGTAATCGGGCTTTCTATAAATTAGGTAATTTAAATACTGAGGTTGATAATCCCGATCAACGTATTGCTGAAGATATTAAGTCTTTTACTGCCGAATCACTCAATTTTTTATTAGTTATTTTTAATGCCATATTTCAAATGATTGGCTACACAGCTTTGATTTGGAATATTCCTCCCAAAGTTACTATTTTTGAGTTGTCAAATCCCATTAAACTTTTTAATTTGGAAATAACTAAAATTGCGCCGTCAATCCTGATTATATTTTTACTTTGTTATTTTCTGATTGGTACTTTAGTAACCGTTGGAATTTTTGGACGCAAATTAGTTCATATTAATTATGAACAATTAAGAAAAGAAGCTAACTTTCGCTTTGGCTTAGTTCGCATCCGAGAAAATTCGGAATCTATTGCCTTTTATCGAGGAGAAGCTCAAGAGTCTCGTAATCTCAGAAAATTCTTTACAGAAGTATTTGATAACTATAATTCTTTAATTTTTTGGCAAGATTTATTACTGACATCATTTACTAGTGCTTATGAAAATATACCCTACATTCTCCCTGCTATAGTGGTTGCTCCCAGTGTGCTAGCAGGAGACACAGAGGTTGGTAAAGTACGGGAAGCACAAATTGCTTTTGCTCAATTGTTCTTCTCGATGAATATCATTGTTTCCCGTTTCCAATTTTGGACTGCTTTTGTGGCTGGAATTGATCGACTTTATTTATTAAAAGAATATTTAGATCATACTGTTAAAAAACATCAGCAAGTTACCCAAGAACAACCACTGATTAATACAATCCAACAAGATAGGTTGTCCTTAGAAAACGTCACCCTGCAAACTCCTAATTACCAAAGAACACTAGTGAATGATTTATCTCTCAATTTACCAGCAGGAGAAGGCTTATTAATTATGGGGGCAAGTGGTTGTGGGAAGAGTTCTTTACTAAGAGCGATCGCTGGTTTGTGGGATTCAGGAACAGGCTCAATTTACCGTCCTGAGCTATCGGAAATGCTGTTTTTACCCCAGAAACCATACATGATTTTAGGAACTCTACGTAGTCAGTTAACCTATCCTCACGACGATTTACAGATTTCCGACCTCGACCTTTATTATGCTCTCGATATTGTTAATTTACCCGATCTCGCCGAACGTTTTGGTGGTTTTGATATCGAGAAAGATTGGGAAGAAGTTTTATCTTTAGGAGAACAACAAAGACTCGCATTTGCCAGAATTATTATTAGTAAACCCCGTTATGTGATTCTCGATGAAGCTACAAGTGCTTTAGATATTAAAAATGAAGCCAGTCTCTATCAACATCTCCTTAAAACTCGAACCACTTTTGTTAGTGTTGGTCATCGTCAAACTCTAGTGCAATATCATGATTGGATTTTAGAAATAAGCGAAAATCAACAGTGGAAACTAGAGCCAGCTAATAACTTTACTCCTAATAATTAATCTCAGTTGTACTAAGACAATTTAAAGGTTAAGAAAGCTCTAAGCCATAAGCTCTAAGCTTTTTAAGAATTTAACGAAAAGAGTAGTTTTGCAGCTAACAGCAAAATAAGTCTTAGAAACTATCTCAAACTCAAGTTAATTAATAATAAGAAATATTTACAATTAGACAAAAAGTTGAATTATGAGGAATGGTTAACTATGGTTCAATCTACCGAACATCTTTACATAGTTAGAGATGAAAGAATTTTGAGTGGTGAGCCAATTATTAAAGTAACTCGCACACCCGTTAGGGCAATTGTGGAAACTTGGCGGATGGGAATTTCTCCAGAAGAAATATCTCATGGTTTGTCACACTTAACGCTAGCACAGATATTTAACGCGTTGAGTTATTACAGTGATCATCAAGATGAGATTAATACCTATATTGAGGGAAACCGAATTCTCGATGAGCAAATTGATCCTTTAGTGCGCAATTTATGAGTAGTGTGTTCATTCGTCTATACTAAGATGAAGATGTCAATGTGTTGGTAGCAGATTTACTGAATGCTAAAGGATTTGATGTTTTAACTGTAAGAGATGCAGGTCAACTTCAAGCAAGTGACGAAGTGCAACTTGCCTATGCAGTTAATCAAAAAAGAGCATTGGTTACACATAACCGTAGTGATTTTGAGAAGCTTGTTCAAACATACTTTCTTACAGGGCAAAAGCACTATGGTGTAATTTTAGCTGTCCGCCATTCACCTCAAAAAATCGTACAACGATTGCTAGTAATTTTAAATCAAGTAACAGCAGATGAGATAGAGAATCAGATTCGATACATTTAAAATATTGACGTTGCTGAATAAGAATATGATAATAAGGAATTTTTATATTCAGCACAGATTGAAAAGCTTATAACTTATAGCTTATAGCCCTTCGGGTTCTCCTTCGGAGGTGCTACGCAAACAGCAGTTGCTTCAATGGGGGAAACCCCCACAACGCACTGCTTCACTACGAACAGTATTTCTACTGGTTTTATACTTTAAATTAGCAACGTCGAATGTATATTAGCGTCGTAATTCCAACTTATAATCGCTTACCAATTCTACAAAAAAGTCTTGCAGCTTTAGAACATCAAGAACTAAATGATGACAAGATTGAAGGTTATGAAATAGTATTAGTGGATGATGGTTCAACCGATGAAACCTTAACTTGGTTGCAAGATAATCAGACTGAATTACCTCATGTCAAACTATACCAACAAGAGCATCAAGGGGCAGCAGCAGCCAGAAACCTAGGAGTAACTAACGCTCAAGGCGATACAATAATCTTTATTGACAGTGATTTAGTAGTCACTAAAAGTTTTCTGCAATCCCATGCGGATGCTCTAATTAAAAGTAGACAAACTCTACAAAGCGATCGCCTGTTTACTTATGGGGCAGTAATTAATACCAATAACTTTGACAAGCCTACTGCTGAACCCTATAAAATAACCGATTTTTCTGCTGCTTATTTTGCTACAGGCAATGTAGCGATCGCTCGTAAATGGCTAGAAGCAGTCGGCTTATTTGATACTGGTTTTCAGCTTTATGGTTGGGAAGATTTAGAACTAGGAGTACGTCTGAAAAAATTGGGGTTAAAACTGATTAAATGTCCTGAAGCTGTCGGCTATCATTGGCATCCTGCTTTTAATTTAGACCAAATTCCGCAGTTAATTGAGCAGGAAATTCAAAGGGGCAAAATGGGAGTGGTTTTCTATCAAAAACATCCTACCTTTGATGTCAAAATGATGATTCAAATGACAATTTTGCATCGTCTGCTTTGGGGAATTTTATCATTAAAAGGTAGACTCAATGAACGCACTCTTAAGCCTCTATTACAGTGGTTAATTAATCGCGATCAACCCCAGTTAGCCGAACAAGTTGCTCGCATTTTTCTTAACTGGTATAACGTTCAAGGGGTTTATGCTGCTTATAATAAACAGAAGCAATAATAATATATAAAAAAACTATTTAATGAATATCCTGACTGATCTTTTCTTCCCTAAATCCAAAACCCAATCTAATTCTCAAACATCTCAGGGATTACCAGTAGCAAATCATCATCCTCGTGGTATTCAAATTAAATCCCAGCCAGAAATTGAGAAAATGCGAAATTCAGCTAAGATTGTTGCCACAGTGCTAAAAGAAATCGAGGCAATGGTCGAACCTGGGATGACTACCGCCGATTTAGATGCCTATGCTGAAAAACGTATTCGTGAAATGGGTGCAACTCCCAGTTTTAAAGGCTATTATGGTTTTCCTGGGTCTATTTGCGCCAGCCTTAACAATGAAGTAGTACATGGTATTCCCAATCCCAAAAAAGTTATTCGTCGCGGAGATATCCTCAAAGTAGACACTGGGGCTTATTGTGATGGCTTTCATGGCGATTCTTGTATCACTATTGCCGTCGGTAAAATATCCAAGAATGCAGCTAAACTCATGCAAGTTGCCGAAGCAGCTTTATACAAAGGAATAGAACAAGTAAAAGCAGGTAATCACCTCTTAGATATTGCTGGGGCAATTGAAGACTATGTTAAAGCACATGGTTATAGCGTAGTCGAAGAATATACAGGGCATGGTGTCGGCAAAAATCTGCACGAAGCACCATCAGTATTTAACTTTCGTACTAAATGGATGCCCAACGTCAAATTAAAAGCAGGGATGACTTTAGCGATTGAACCCATACTCAATGCTGGTTCTAGACATACTAAAGTATTGCGCGATCGCTGGACTGTGGTGACGTTAGATAATAATCTATCTGCCCAGTTTGAACATACTGTCTTAGTGACTAAAGATGGCTACGAAATCTTAACGGATCGCAATCTGGTATAGTGATCTGTTGATTTTTAATTGATGGGTTGAAGTAATGAAGTAGGAAGTAGGAAGTAGGAAGTAGGAAGTAGGAACATTAGAACAGTTAGAATTTAACAGTAATTTTTATGTCTATTTTTCAAGCTAATATTGTTCCAGCTACTCCTGCAATGGACAAGATCGTTGCCGAGCATTTTTATCAGCTGTGGTTAGATAATCATGTTGAATCGGATTTAATTCGCAGTGATTGGTTAGATATGACTCTAAAATTTATTCAGCAAGCACGACAAGAATTTAAATTTCAAGCCTTTATTGCTCAAGTTCAAGATAACATAGTAGGTTCAGTTAGCTGTCAGCTTTTTGCAGGCTTATATCCTTCTCCCTTCAATCCAGAATATCGATTGTATGGGTATATCTGGAATGTTTATGTTCACTCAAATTATCGTCGCCAGGGAATTGGGACTCAGTTAACCAAAGCAGCTATTGATTATTTAAAAGAGTTAAAGTGTACAAAGGCAGTACTTCATGCTTCTCCCTATGGAAAACCAGTCTATGAAAATCTTGGTTTTATTGTTGGTAATGAAATGAGCTTGAATTTGAATTAAACTGCCTCTAGTTTTACAGTAAACAGTCATCAGTTAGCAAAGTAGAAAGTAACAAGTTTCTTTGAGGTAAGAGGTAATAAGTCTACGCAAGCTGTCAAATAATCCTTAACAAGCCTTCGGTTAACTTCTGACTCCTGACTTCTGACTTCTGACTTCTGACTTCTGACTTCTGACTTCTGACTTCTGACTTCTGATGTTATACCCTTGTGGTACTTCTGACTTCTGAGTCCTGACTCCTGACCTCGTATCTCAAAACTCTAGTTTTCTATTTAGACTAGGTATAGATAGGATTACTATTTCGATCTCTAGCTTCTACAGTTTCCCAAACTTCCTGCCATCTTTCAGCAATCAAGGTTTTCATTTTGTCTGATTGCCACTGAGGAACACCATTTTTTTGATTATTTTTTGTTCTACTCATAACCGTTGTATTTGTAACTAGTTTTGTAACTTTAATTAGTCATGGTTGGTAATTACCACCAAAATTCAAAGTTATAAGACGTTAACATTTTTAACTACCATATCATTTTTTGCTACTTATTGCTAATAACTCTCAATTGTCAAACTTTAAGTTAGATTAAGCAGGAGAACTAAAAGCTTGCTAGGACAGAAATAAAGAGAGAATTATAATACTACTGATTTTAATTTCTAAGCTTAAAAATCAAGTTTTTGTTTGACGGATAAAATAATATATAGTGTCCAGTTAATGTAGTGTAATTGACATTTTAAAAAAGACGATAAGACAGAAAGGTAGAATGATACAAAACTTGTAATCTATAAGTCATTAAGCTAAATCAAAAAATTAAGTTTAACAGTCAATTTATCGTTATTACATAATATCTATATTGTATTTATGCATTTAATAGCTCAATTATTTAAATTCCGTCCAAAACCACGCAAAACCAACAAAATTTTAGCTGGAGTACTAACTTTACTCATAATTGTGCTAACTTCAGTACCAACAATCAGCCAGACTACAGAAAACTACGGAGAAGCATTACAAAAATCAATTCTATTTTACGAAGCTCAACAAGCAGGAAAATTACCTGAATGGAATCGAGTTCCTTGGCGAGATGATTCTACTCTCAATGATGGTGCAGATGTGGGGGTAGATCTTAGTGGTGGTTGGCTAGATGCAGGCGATAATGTCAAGTTCAACTACCCTATGGCTAATGGCGTAACTACTTTAGCTTGGGGAGGAATTGAATATTATGATGCTTATGAAAAATCAGGTCAGCTAAGCCATTTAGTGCAAAATCTTAAGTGGGTTACAGATTACTTGCTCAATGCTTTTGCTAACGACAAGCCTGGAGAATATGTTTTATATGGACAGGTGGCTAATGGCGAACAAGACCATAAATGGTGGGGAGCAGCAGAGGTAGTTCACTATGAAATGGAACGACCAACATACAAAATAGACACCACTTGCCCTGGGACAGAGTTGGCAGGCGAAACCTCAGCAGCTATGGCTTCTAGTTCGATTTTATTTCGGCAGTATGGCGATACTGAATATGCAGACTTGTTAGTGGACAAAGCCGAAAAACTGTTTGATTTTGCTAGTAGTTATCGAGGTAAGTATTCAGATTGTTTAAAAGCAGCATCGCCTTTTTATACCTCCGTCAATGGTAATCAAGATGAACTGGTATGGGGAGCAATTTGGTTACACAAGGCAAAACAAGCACAAAATAGTAATTATTCAGGAGAATATTTAGCGATCGCTGAAACTGAATATCAATCAATGTCGAAACCTTTTAACTATACCTATCAGTTTGATGATAAATCTTATGCTATTTATGTTTTACTAGCTAAAGAAACAGGAAATATTGAATATCAACAACGCACTGAAGCTTGGTTAGATTTTTGGACAATAGGACATCAGGGTGAGAAAGTTCACTATACTCCAGGAGGTTTAGCTGTCTTGGCGAAATGGGGGTCATTACCTTTAGCAGCAAATACTAGTTTACTGGCTTTTATTTATACTGATTGGTTAAAAACCCAAGGAAATGCTTCTAAAGCCCAACTTTACTTTGATTTTGCAGTCAGTCAAATTAACTATATTTTGGGACAAAATCCAGCAAAACGCAGTTATCTAATTGGGTATGGCAAAAATTATCCCCGTAATCCTCATCATCGCACCGCTCATGGAAGTTGGGAGAATTCAATGAAAGAGCCTATAGACAACCGTAATCTTTTAATTGGAGCATTAGTAGGAGGCCCAGATGAACAAGAAAATTGGGAAGACGATCGCACTGATTGGATACGTAATGAAGTAGGTATTGGTTATAATGCAGGATTTACAGGAGCTTTAGCCAAAATGTATGCTGAGTTTGGCGGTGAGCCTTTAGAAGAAATAGTTTTTCCTAAGTCGAATGAACCTGAAATTTACGTAGAATCACAAGTTGTTGCTGCTAATAAGCAGTCTACCGAGCTTAATTTAACTATTGTCAATAAATCTGCTGCTCCCGCACGCGGAATAGAAAGTCCTAGACTAAGAGTTGTTTATAATGCTAAGTCAGATCAAGACAATATGTCTGTATCTGCAATATCTAATGATTGCCCTAATACTCCATCTCAATCGGTGAAAATGCAGGAAAATTCTTACTATACTGAAGTTACCTGTGACGGTGTAGTTATTTATCCAGGGGGAGACACTGACTATCAGAAGCAAATTACTTTGAAGCTTAATATGAACAAATCAGAAGGTAGCAATAACGGCTGGTTTAGTAGCTTGAGTGGAATGTTTACCAAGCCAATGAAAATTAATAAAGTTTGTTTGTATGATCAGGAGCAATTAATTTGGGAGTCGGAATTATAAATCAAAAGTCAAAATTCAAAAGTCAATGGGTAGAAAAGCAAAAATCAAAAAGATAAGGCTAAACAAAGAAGCTAGCACAAAATATGAGCAAAAATACGATCAAACCCAGTTTGTTCAGCAATTTGAAAAGCTGGGCTATCAATTACATATAGACCCAAAATTGCAACCAAAAACTAATAGAGGAAATATATCTCCAGAAATTCCTGAAGATAGAATTGAACCGCAACTATAGTAATCCTATTTAATTTAAGAGAGTGGATTATTTGGAAAATTTATCCTGCTCAAACCAAAATATTGTTGATAGCTTTATGGCTTAATTCCAAGCTAGAAATAGGTAAAACAATGGGCCAGAATAAGGGTGCGATTAGAAGAACCCCCCAAGATATCGCATCATTTTTAGGTGTACTGTGATCTTGTGAAAAAAGCATCAGCCAATAAATAAAGACCATAAAAACAATTGTCCAATACCAAGTAACAACATTTTCTGAAATCATTTAACAAGCTCCAATATATTCTTGCTACTTATTATTATTTACTAACATCTAAATAGTAAGGTGTATAAATACCTAATTCAAGTTAGTTGAAAAAAAAATAGACATTAATAAATATTAAGAGATTAATATAGCGTTTCTCGTACTTGTGAGGTACACCTTGGTTATGTTTGGGAAAAGGGGAAAGGGAAAAGGGAAAAATACTGTACCTCACGACTCATAGTGACAAAAATATAAGAATTGCTATAATTACTGATTACTAATCATAGTTGATTGTTAAAACCTACTTCCTAGTTCCTACTTGAATAACTGATGACTGATGACTGATAACTGATCACTGATATCGGCGTTGGTAGATTATTTTTAGACCCCAAAAAATTAAATTTTGCTCAATTATTGTGCGTTTAGCTATTGTAGGAAATTGTAAATGTAAATATTTAGATAATAATTTTGCATCTCCGCCAGTCAAAATTACTTGGCTACTAGGGAATTGTTGTAACCAATCAATAATATAACTATTGATACCTGCGATCGCTGTATAAATAATACCACTAGCGATCGCCTGTTCGGTATTTAATGCCCAACGTGGAGGTAAAATCTCAGGGAGATCTATTTTAGGTAGCTCTGCGGTTTTTTGTTTCAGGGTAATTAGCTGAGAGTGTAAACCAGGTAAAATTGCTCCTCCTTGTAGATGTTTATTTTTGTCCACTCCCGTAAAGGTCAAAGCTGTCCCACCATCAATCACTAAACAAGCTTCATTATAGGTGGTGATTGCTCCCGAAACTGCCAAAGCGCGATCAAGTCCGAAAGTGGGATAGATATTTTTTAAGTCAATATCTTGTAAGCTAACTAAGTTTAATTTGGCATAATTTTGCCAGAGTTGAGTTTGTGGTGATGTTACAGAAGCTAAATATACTGGGATTTGAGTGAGATGTTGTTGAATTAAATTATGAGATAAAAATTTCTGTGGTAAGTGATGAGACTCAACTGCAAGTGATAAATGTTGGGTATCCCAAGTCTCAATTAAAAGATCATGTTTAAACCATGCCCAATGTAATCGGGAATTACCAATAACTAAAGCGAGCCAATTATCTTGATCGAGCATTTCAAGCGATCGCCACTAACTGCATTATTTTCAGAAATATAACGTATTCACAGATAGAATCAATAAATAGTATTTTTTAATCCTTATAGAAATTGCGAGGTGGCTCAAATGAAAAGTATATATAAAGTATTAACTATCAATTTAGTAGTTGCTTCCATGACTACTTTTGTCCCTGTTCAACCAGCTTCAGCCCAGATACTAGAATTAGCTACAGGAGCATTAGGTCTTGTTAATAGTGTATTTGGTAAATCTAATCCTCAACCAACACCTCAGCCAGTAGCACCAGTTATCATTCCCCAACAGTCAACCGCACCACCTCTAACCCCTAATATGAAGGTAGGAGCAGGTAATTTTAATGGTAACAGTCTCAATCTTTGTATTTCTGGTTGTTTACCTAATAGTAGTCGCACTCAAGCAATTGTGCCTAGAGTTAATCCAGTTAATACTTTCCCTCCTGTCCCCATAGCACAACCAGCACCTCAAGTAATTCCCCCTGGAATCAATCCAGTTAATACTTTACCTCCTGCCACTGTACAGCAATTAGGAACACCAGTACCATTACAACCAGTCCCTAATTAAGTACTAATGCAAAATTAATTTTATAGTTTGGATCTCGAACAGTGGAGTGAAGGGAGTAGAGGGAGTAGAGGGACTAGAGGGACATTAAATTTGAAAATTGTTAACCTCGATGGCATTTTCGGGAACACTAACAATAGCGATGCTCTTAAAAAACTTAAGCTATCAATGGTAGAGCCAAAATCTGATCCATTAGCCATCTTGAACAATAATCAAAATTATCATCGAGCTTTGTGGGTAAACTCTCCTACTGCCCAAGCTGTTTATCAACTAGATGGCACAATTTTAGATGCTAATCAAGCTTTTGCTAATTTAATTGGTCGTACTGTAATTGAAACGTTAGGATTAAATATCTGGGCAATTATTGCCGTTCAAGATCAAGAGAGTCAAGAGATAGAGAGAGTTAATTTAGAGAAGCAAGGAAAATTCACGCTCCAGCGAGTTTATCTCAACCGTCAAGGACAAGTCATACCTATAAAAGTATCAGGAGTCAAATTAGAGCTAGAAGCAAATAGTTTAGTTTTGTTGAGTGCAGAAACCATCAACTCTTTACCAGAATCCAATTCTCAGACTGCACCATCTGCCACCACCCTACAATTAATCTTAGATCAATTACCTCTGGCTATTTTTTGGAAAGATTGTAATTCGGTATTTTTGGGTTGTAATCAAATATTTGCCGAAATTGCAGGTTTAGCTTCGCCTGCGGAAATTGTCGGTAAGACAGATTACGATTTACCTTGGAAAAAAGAAGAGGCTGATTGGTTTCGAGAATGCGATTACTGTGTAATCGAGTCAGAAACTCCCGAATATAATATTATTGAACCACAACAACAGGTAGATGGTAGTCAGAAATGGCTTAAAACTAACAAAATGTTGTTACGAGACGAAAATCAACAGGTTATTGGTCTTGTAGGAGCTTTTGAAGATATTACCGAAAAAGTTGAGTTAGAAAAACAATTAACACAACAAACTCAAGAATTAGAAACGCTGGTAGCCAAAAGAACTCAGGAATTAATTTCTAGTAAAGCTGACTTTGAAAAATTGGTAGTTAATGTACCAGGCGCTATATATAAGTTCAAACTCAATACTGACGGTAGTTATTCTTTCCCCTATATTAGTTCTGACTGCGAAGAGATATGTGAGTATACTTCCGAGCAACTCATGGAAAAACCAGAGTTAATTATGTCCCAGATCCACCCAGCAGATTTATCTAATTTTGAACAAGCTGTACAAAAATCGGCAGCCACTCTACAACGCAAGCACTGGGAAGGCAGAATCATCAACCCTTCAGGCAAAACTAAATGGGTGCAAACAGCTTCTAAACCTGAAAAACAGCCTGATGGTTCAATTGTCTGGGATGGACTAATGATCGATATTAGCGATCGCAAACAAGCAGAACAACAGTTAAGGGAATCACAACAGTTATTACATCTAGTTTTTGATACTCTACCCCAAAGAATTTTTTGGAAAGACGAAAACTTTAATTATTTAGGCTGCAACAAACTATTTGCTCAAGATGCAGGTTTAAAATCTCCAGAAGCAATTATTGGCAAAAACGATTTTGACTTGAGTTGGAAAAAGTCTGCTCATCTATATCGCGCTGATGATGAAGTAATTTTAGCAGGAGGCAGTCCCAAAATTAATCATGAAGAATCTCAAATTAGAGAGGATGGGTCAAGAGTTATCCTCAGAAGCAGTAGACTAGCTTTAAAAGATAAAAATGGCAATATTATTGGTTTATTTGGCTCTTATGAAGATATTACTGATATCAGTCAACATAAGCAACAAATTGAAAATGCCAAAGACTTTTTGGAAAAAGCAATAGATAGTATTAATCATCCCATTTTTGTAAAAAATACCAATCATCAATGGGTGCTACTTAATAATGCTTACTGCGATTTTTTGGGCTATCCTAAAGCGGAAATGCTAGGTAAGTCCGAGCGCGACTTTTTTTCTGCTGAAGAAGCAGATATTTATTGGGCAAAAGATGAATTGGTAATGCTTACAGGTAATCCAGAAACCGACGAAGAACCTTATACTGATGCTCAAGGAAACGAGAAAATAATATTAACTCAAAAATCTTGTTTTCAAGATCTTAATGGCGATACATATTTACTAGGAATGATTATTGATATTAGACCAATATAAGTTGGTCATATTTTATTGGATCCCCTCAACAGGGAACAGAAAATAAAGGTTTACAGACGTTTTTTGATTCTGGGTGCGTAAGTTCAGTACATTAAAATTACTTGTATAGCAGTCGAAGCAAAGATTAGGACATAATAGATAGAAGATATTATCAAGCCAAGAATTTAGATGCCAGCTTCTTACAGCTACGATTTAAGGACAAAAGTAATTAATGCGATCAATGAAGGGATGGGGAAAACGCAAGTCAGTCGTATTTTTAAAATAAGTCGCAATACAATTGACCTCTGGTTGAAAAAAAGAGAAAAAACAGGAGACTATCGGGCAGAAGTAGGATATCAGCAGGGATATAATGCCAAAATCTCTGACTTAGAAAAATTTCGAGAATTTGCAGAGGCTAACGGTAGTCTAACTCAATTTGATTTTCAGTTTTTTATTTTACCTTGATTTAACTTGATAATTTATTTTTTCCGAAGGAGAAACAATTTAAAAAGATTGCCTTGTGCTATCTCTCTCAAGAAGCGATCGCTAAAAGCCTCGACTGTATATTACTAAAAAGCTACAGCCGTGTGTCTGCCGAATGTGGGTTATTAATACACTGGAGTAGCTACTGGTTAAAAACTTTTGACTTTTATAGCAGTTGAAGCAAAGGTTATGACAGATAAACCCTGTAAGGGCGCATCGCGATGCGCCCCTACTGTCCTAATCTATGGTTCGGTTACTATAACTTTTAACTTTTGACTTGACTAAAGTTCCTCTATTTCCATAGTTCTTCTCACAGGCACCGACATCGGTTTAGTATCAGCTTGTGGTAATTCGATTAATTCTTTCTCTTTCTGTTTCACTTGTTTGGGTAACAAGACTGGTAAAGGTTCTTGTTCGTCTTCCATCCAATAGTTAGCCACAGGCAGAGTATGTTCTAAGTCTTCCAACAGTCTGGGAATTATCATAACTGCGTGTAGTTCTCCAATACGTTCTGCTGCCTGCATTCCTGCATCAATAGCGATCGCTACATTGGCTACCGATCCCCGAATGATCGCCGTACATAAACCATCACCAATTTTTTCATAAGAAGCCAACTGCACATCAGCGGATTTTAGCATCGCATCCGCACCACCTACCATGGCAGGAAAACCTCTAGTTTCTAATAAACCAATGGAATGATTGCTTAAACGACTGTAACCTCGTCTTTTTTGCGTTAATTCAATTAAATGACTACCTATAGGGAAAATTGCTTCTAGATTGGGCATGGGACGCGCAATTACTAGTTTAGAAACTAGCTGCCCGAATTTTTCGGCAGTTCTTGCCCCCTCTTCTACGGCTAATCTTACATCGGCAATATTACCCCTTACCACAGCCGTACAATAGCCACTACCAATTTTTTCGTAACCTACCATGGTGACTTCTGATGATTTAAGCATCATGTCTGCCGTACCCACAATTGCAGGAAAGCTTTTGGTAGATACTAAACCTAGCGCGCTGTCTTTGAAAGGATGCTCGCTAACATAGTTTTTTTGCTGATTGTGTTTACTGACTTTACTTAAGGGTGTGCCTCTGTATTCTAAATTAGACATTAAATATTTCTTGCCTCTACAAGTGTGCCACGATAAGCGAGTATTTACTTCCCTATATTAAGTGTAGTTAGAAAAATGAATTCTAGCGTCAGTTATAGTTTAGCTGATTGTATCGAAGGAAAATTAGATGTCAATAATCAAATTTATAATACCTGCTATTAGTTAACTTTATTAATTTTTGTAAAATACAACGATAAAAAACTAGAATCTCTAAAAATACGACCATAGACTAGAAATTGATGCAAATATACTAAATAGCATTATTTTTCGTCAGAGGACGTTGGCATAAAGCATGATTCCATTGCAGCTAACTTTAAAAAACTTCTTGAGTTACCGAGATGCTAGCCTTAATTTTCGTGGATTACATACGGCTTGTATTTGTGGGGCAAATGGTGCGGGTAAATCATCGCTTTTAGAAGCAATTACCTGGGTAATTTGGGGTAAATGTCGGGCTGCTACAGAAGATGATGTGATTTATGGGGGGGCAAACAATGTTCGCGTTGATTTTGATTTTAATTGTAACAATCAAACCTACCGTCTAATTCGCTCCCGTGCCAGAGGCAGAGCGAGTTCTTTGGAATTTCAGGTAGAAACCCAAGCGGGAAATTTTCGTTCTCTTACCGCTAAAGGTTTACGGGCGACTCAGGATGATATTATTTCTTGTTTGAAGCTAGACTACGAGACTTTTACTAATTCCGCCTATTTACGTCAAGGAAGGGCAGATGAGTTTATGTTACGTCGTCCCAGTGAGCGTAAGCAAATTTTAGCGGATTTATTAAAGTTAGATCGCTATGAGGAATTGGCAAGTAAAGCTAAAGATACGGCAAAAGAATATAAGGGCAAGATTGAACAACTGCAACAGAACTTAGAGCCGTTAGCAGTCGAACTAGCTACGAGACAAGAGATTGAGGTGGATTTAACTCGATTACAACAAGAATTAGCACAATTGCAAACTTTACAGGACAAAGAGCGTGCCAGACTCCAAGAAATACAGGCGATTGAATACC
This sequence comes from uncultured Pleurocapsa sp., assembly GCA_964393695.1. GTDB lineage: Bacteria > Cyanobacteriota > Cyanobacteriia > Cyanobacteriales > Xenococcaceae > Waterburya. The sequence continues at coordinate 2,493 of CAYMWC010000002.1, read as the reverse complement.
AACGTCAGAATTGGGAAAAGCAACTGACAATTCAACAAACCCAACATCAGAATTTAATTCAAGATTGCGATCGCGCTACGAAAGATATTAATGCTCTTGGGGGACAATTAACATCATTAAATAACTTAATTAACCAAGAAACGGCAATTACTACAGGCTACAATCAGTTACTAGCTGGGCAAGCTCAAGAAAAGGAATTATCTACTAAGTTTACTCTCCACCAAGAAGCCCAGCAGCAAAAACAACAGTTAGAAAAACAGTTAGAAAAACAAAAAAATGAGTTAAATATTCAAATTAACCAGATTCAAACTCGTTTGGAAAGTATTGAACAACAGGAACAAGAAATTGCGAGAATTTTAACCAAAACCCAGGATATAAAAGCAGCATTGGTTAAGTTGGAGACAAATCGTCAACAACTTACAGAATTAGATCGACTGCAACAATATATCTCTCCCTTAATTAAGCAAAAAAATGACCTTCAGGCACGAATTAGTCGCGAAGAAGCGAAACTGACAGCAAAATTAGAGCAATTGCATTATTCTCTCCAAAGATTAGCCGAAGATATTGAAAAAGTTCCCGAAAAGCGTAATCAACTATTAACCGTAGATGCCCAAATAGAAGCACTAGACAAAAAGCGTGTCTATCAAAAACGAGTCGAAGAAAAAGGCACAGAAAGAAAGGAATTTCGCTTTAAATTACAGGAAAATCAGCGTATTTATGAAAGACAATTACACGAACTTCAACATAAGCTCAAGATGCTTTCTAATCCTGAGGCTAGCTGTCCTTTGTGCGATCGCGAATTGGATGAACACCATCGTCATCAGGTAGTTGGTAAAACTCAACAGCAACAAAAAGAGATCGAAGAGCAAATTTGGGTAATTCGTGAACAACTATCGACTTGCGATCGCGAATTACAGTTATTACGCCAGGAATATCAGGAAATCTCGCAAGAAATTTCCCCCTATGATTCACTGCAACAACAATTTGGACAACTAGAAGCACAATTAGAAGCTACAGAAGAGATTTATGAACAATTGCAAATTATACAAGCCGAAAAACAACAGCTAGAATTATCTCTGCAAAATGGTAATTATGCTTTGGAATTACAGATAGAAATTAAGCGATTAGAAGTAGAATTAACAAATCTGAATTATGATGAACAAACTCATGCTTTAGTTAGAGGAGAAGTTAATAATTTACGTTGGGCAGAAATTAAACAGGCAAAAATTGAAGATGCTAAGAAACGTCAGGCAAAGTTAGATGAACAAAAACCTAAATTGCTACAAGAAATTGCTGATTTACAAACTGCCTTAGAAAAGTTACATATCAATTCTCAAATCCAACAAGAAATTGATAAAATAGAGGAAACAATCCGAGACTTAGGCTATGATCGCCACACTCACCAAAATTTATTAACTACTCTACGACAGTCTCAAACTTGGCAATTTAAATATCAAGAATTACAAAAAGCCAAACAAGATTATCCGCAATTTCAGGCTCGATTAGTAGAATTAGAACAACTATTACAACAAAAATTACAAGCTAAAAATAACCTTCAGGAACAACTACAATATCACATTAATCAACGGGATCAAATAGCCGATAATCGTCAGGAAATTCAAACTTTAGAGCAACAAATTTATCAACGCCGTCAACAACTAGATGATCTGATTGCTCGTAGTGGCAGACTGCAACAATCTCTGACTCAAATAGATAACTTAAAAGTGCAACATCAAGAAGCAGAAGCACAACTGCAAACCTACGAAAAAAAATATCGTATCTATCAAGAATTAACTCAAGCATTTGGTAAAAATGGCATCCAAGCCTTAACTATTGAAAACATTCTCCCCCAGTTAGAAGCCGAAACCAATCAAATTTTAGCTAGACTCACGGGTAATCAATTTCATGTGCAATTTTTGACCCAAAAAGCAAGTAAAGGAACATCAAAGAAAAAAACCAAACTAATTGATACTCTAGATATTGTGATTGCTGATGCTAGTGGTACTCGCCCTTACGAAACCTATTCTGGTGGCGAGGCATTTCGGATTAATTTTTCAGTACGGTTAGCTTTAGCTAAACTATTAGCACAACGTTCAGGAACATCACTGCAAATACTGATTGTCGATGAGGGTTTTGGTACTCAAGATGCAGAAGGATGTAATAGATTAGTCGGGGCAATTAATGCGATCGCCCCTGATTTTGCCTGTATTCTTACTGTTACCCATATGCCCCAGTTTAAAGAAGCTTTTCAAACCCGAATTGAAGTCTATAAAGGGGAAAACGGTTCAAGTTTACAAGTATCAAATTAATGTTCTTAACCCAAACTGACGTTTTGTAAGTTAAGAGCGATCGCTTGTCTGGATTTAGAAGTTTTAAAGATTTGAACTTTTGAAAATAACCTGTCAAATCTAATTGATAAATAGTTTTAATTCTATAGTAGATACAGCGGTTTGCAGCCAGATAGAAGACAATAAAGAATTATATTATAAAAGT
>CAYMWC010000001.1:0-83936 GCA_964393695.1 uncultured Pleurocapsa sp. | reverse complement strand
AACCTGACAACTTCATGGGTGAATTGATGGCTGAGGAGGATTCAGAAGAATTTAGCTCAGAAGCAGTTAGCACACAAGAAGCTGAACCTGATAACTTCATCGGTGAATTGATGGCTGAGGAGGATTCAGAAGAATTTAGCTCAGAAGCAGTTAGCACACAAGAAGCTGAACCTGACAACTTCATGGGTGAATGGAGTGCTCAAAGTCCCTCAGAGTCAGAAGAATTTAGTTTAGAAGCAGTTAGCACACAAGAAGCTGAACCTGACAACTTCATGGGTGAATTGATGGCTAATGAAGAAGAGGAATTGGAGTTAGAAGAATTAAACTCTTTGGAATCTGTTGAGAAAAAACTTGATATGCTAAACAAAATTTCTGATGAATCATTAGAAGAATTGAGCGATTTATTGATTTCTGTGCAAGAAAATAGCTTAGAAGAAACAAATCAAGACTTAGATGAAATTCATCAAGAAAATAAAATAAATAGTTAACTATTTTTTATTAATTTAACTATTAGACCAAGACTTGGATTTTTTCTAGGTCTTTTTTTTATTGTTTTACAATTCAAAGATCAAGAATTGATAAACTAAATAATATCTATTTAGACAATTAAGCACAGTAAAACTATCAATGGGAAGCGAGCAAATCACTAGACTCTCTAGTCGAGAAATTGAGAAAATGCGTCGAGCAGGGGCTTTAGCAGCAGAATTATTGGATTTTCTGACACCAATGGTGAAACCTGGAGTAAGCACCCTAGAAATTAATGATGCAGCCGAAGCATGGACACAAAAAAAAGGAGCAATCAGCGCACCTTTGGGATATGGTCCTACGGATAATCCTTTTACTGGTTCACTATGTACCAGCGTCAATGAAGTGATTTGTCACGGTATTCCCAATGCCAAACAAATACTCAAAGACGGAGATATTATTAATATTGACGTGACTCCCATCGTCGATGGTTATCATGGAGACACTTCCAGAACTTTTTTTGTTGGTACTCCATCCCCAAAAGCAAAAGAATTAGTCGAGGTAACTGAAGAGTGTTTGAGAAGGGGAATCGCAGCTGTTAAACCTGGTGCGAGAATTTGCGATATTGGCGCAGCAATTCAAAAGTATGCTGAACAAAATGGTTATTCTGTGGTTAGAGATTTTGTGGGACATGGAATAAGCCATATATTTCATACTGCACCTCAGATTCCTCATTATTATGATCCCAGACAGAAAAGAAAACTCAAACCAGGAATGGTATTTACCATTGAACCAATGATCAACGAGGGTACTTGGGAAGCAGTTATGTTAGATGATGGTTGGACAGCCATTACTAAAGACGGTAAGCTATCCGCTCAATTTGAACATACTATTGCTGTTACTAAAGATGGTGCGGATATTTTAACCTTAGCCAATTAATATTCTGAACGACGAATATTAAAACAACACCAGTCTTTTCTCTTCCACAATGCAGCAACAGTCCATCCCTGTTGCTCAACAACATCGGCAATTTGATCGGCTTGAGTCAACAAAATTCCACTCAAAATTGCCCAGCTTTTTTCATGGGTAATTTGATTGAATTTAGGAAATAGCTCGACGATAGTATCAGCTAAAATATTACAAACAATGCCATCAAAAGCTTCACCTATTTCAATTAATTGTTCGATACTACCATCGCGGACAATTAAGCTATCTCGCTCAATCTGATTAAGTTGACAATTACTACGGCAAGTTTTGGTTGCTAAAGCATCGGTATCTACTGCATAGACTTTTTTAGCACCTAGCAAAATCGCACCCAAAGAAAGAATTCCTGAACCACAGCCAATATCTGCTAGGGTTTGAGCAGCAGCATTTTCATATAACCGCATTTCTAAAGACTCTAAACACAACTGGGTTGTAGGGTGAGTTCCTGTACCAAAAGCTGCACCAGGATCGAGACGTAAGATCAGTTTGTCGGAGTCTTCTGGGGGAGCTTCCCAAGCTGGATAAATCACAAAGCGATCGCCAATTTCTGTCGGTTGCCAATACTGTTTCCAGCTACTTGCCCAATCTTCTTCATCTATTAAATGCCATTGAGCTTCGGGTACTGACACTTCTAGTAATTTGGCATCTTGTTCTAGCCACAAGGATAAAGCTGCTAAGTCTAACAACTGAGTATTGATTTCGGGAATATATGTCCGAATTAAAATTTGTTTATCTGTGCTAGTTTCAGAATCAGAGTTGTTGTCATTATCTAAAACTTTAACCTCAGTAGCTGTTCCTGAACAACCAAATTTTTCGAGTCGCCAAAAGACCGATTCTTCCAGAATAGGCTCGCATTTTACGACGATCTCCCACCAACGATTAGACATGAATTTTTCTTAGTTTATAAGCTATATAAAGGATTATTGAAAGCGAACCATAGAACCTTAATAGGTTTCTTAATAATTACCGATTAATTAATTTAGTTGCTCATTAGTTTTAACTTTTAATTGATGACCTAGAAGTAAAATATATCTTCTCCACCACTGTATTCCAAGATTTTGGCTTTATCCACTTTTACTCTGGTTATATTGATAGTTTGCCCAATATTCCCTAGATAATTTACCTTTTTAATTTATTTCAATTTTGTCGCTCAGACAGCCAGTGAGCAAGTAAAAAGTAGCAAGTAGTAAGTAGTAGGTAGTAGTAGAGGGAAGTAGTAGGGGGAGCAAGCCTTACTCATTACTCGTTACTTGTTACTCTTCCAATAGCTTTTATTAAAATTCAGCATTTAAAGGAGTTCGAGGGAAGGGAATGACATCTCGAATATTGGTCATGCCTGTCATAAACTGTACCAATCGTTCAAAACCTAAACCAAAGCCAGCATGGGGGACAGTACCATAACGACGTAAATCTAGATACCACCATAGGGAATCTGCTTCGATATCCATTTCTTTAATCCGTCTTTCTAAGACATCTAGACGTTCTTCCCGTTGTGAACCACCGATAATTTCACCAATACCAGGGGCTAAGACATCCATTGCTGAAACGGTTTTTTCTCCCTCATCCAGACGCATATAAAAGGCTTTGATATCTTTAGGGTAGTTGGTGACAATGACAGGCTTTTTAAACAGTTCTTCTGCTAAATAACGTTCATGTTCTGACTGTAAATCAATACCCCATTCCACGGGAAACTCAAATTTTTTCTGGGATTTCTCTAATAAGCTGATAGCCTCGGTATAGGTAACTCGTTCAAACTGGTTATTAATAATAGTATCAGCATTAGCTAATACCGACTTATCTACCCACTTGTTGAAAAATTCTAGGTCGTCAGCGCAATGTTCCAACACGTATTTAAAAATATATTTGAGGAATTCTTCAGCCAGATTTTGATCGCCTTCTAAGTCACAAAATGCCATTTCTGGTTCAATCATCCAAAATTCCGCCAGGTGGCGGGAAGTATTGGAGTTTTCAGCCCGAAAAGTTGGGCCAAAAGTGTAGACATTTTGAAATGCCATTGCCATCACTTCCGCCTGTAGTTGTCCACTTACGGTTAAATAGGCAGGTTGACCAAAAAAGTCTTGGCTGTAATCAACTTCTCCTTGGTCATTTCGGGGTAAGTTATTTAAATCGAGGCTAGTAACGGTAAATAGTTCTCCTGCCCCTTCACAGTCGCTAGCAGTAATAATGGGGCTATGTATCCATAAAAAGCCTCGTTCTTGAAAAAACTGATGAATTGCAGTTGCACAAGCATTCCTGACTCGAAATACTGCTCCTAGTGTGTTAGTACGCGATCGCAAGTGGCTAATAGTACGTAAGAACTCAAAAGAGTGACGTTTTTTTTGCAGAGGATAGGTTTCAGGATCGGCCGTACCATAAACGGTGACAGATTCGGCTTTCATCTCGATTTTCTGTCCTTTGCCTGGAGACTCGACTAATTTACCTACAATGGCGACAGCAGCACCAGTCCCTAATTGTTTGATAAGATCCTCATAATCTGGTAGATTGGCATCTAAAACGGCTTGCAAACCTGCTAAAGATGAACCATCATTGACTTCGACAAAGGCAAAACCTTTTAATTCTCTCTTGGTGCGTACCCAACCTTGAATGGTTACGAATTCATCTGGTTTACCATGTTTTAGAATTTCTACAATGCGTCTAGTTACCATGATCGTTGATTGTTGATTGTTAATTGCGCCCAGTCTTTTGGTCTCTCTGAACTATCCTATAATGATGGAGCTATTATGAGATACTCAGGTTAATTTATAAATTTGATTGTTGAAATATTCAATTTTATAATTCAAAAATTTAGCTGTTTCTAAACCTAGTTGAAAATATTGTTTTGCTTGAGATTTTTGATTTAAGTTTAAATGTATTTTGCCTAAAGTATCATAAGTATCAATTAGACCATAGTAGTTATAGGTTTGTTGTTGTAGTTGCAATAATTTATTGTAGGTGGAAATTGCTAAATTAACTCGATCGCTTTGTTGATAGAGTTTTCCTAATTTATTTAGAGCCTCACTAGCGATGGCTAATTGTTGAGTTTGCAAGGCTATTTCAAAGGTCTTGTTATAAGCTTTAATTGCTGGCTGTAATTGTTTTAAACTTTCATAATCACGGGCGATCGCGATTTCTAAAGTAGGTATTTTATTAACTTTTTTAGCAGTAGTATATTTTTGAATTAAACTTTTCCTAGTGGCGATCGCTTTATTGACTTGTTCAGTTCGTTCATAGATATCACTCAAAGTAGCAAGATAGATGTTGACCTGATTTTGATCTACGGGTTTTTGATTACTTAAAGTTAATAATTCTTGATAAACATCAGCAGCACTTTGATAGTCAAATCTCGCCAAATAAAGTTGACCGAGTGTTTGTAAAGTTTTCTCTTGAACAATTAGATTATTATTTTTTTTGCTATTAGTTAAAATTTGCTGATAAATATTGACAGCTTGATGTAAATACCGTAATTGTTGGTAAGCTATAGCAAACTTGTCTAGTAAGCCAGAAGTAAATATTTTTTGATTTGATATTTCTTCTTGAATTTCAATTAAACGATTAGCCAGATTACGCACATCTGCACTACGATTTTCTGACCAGGCGATCGCACCAATATTTCCCAAAGCCTTGATTTCGTTGGCTGTACCTAATACACGACTTAGTCTTAACTGGCGATACCAGAGTTTAAAAGCCTCATCTTCATTATCTTTTTCTAATTCGACTTGGGCAGTTTGGTTAAGTTGAACTATGACTCTTTCAAGCCGATATTTTTCAAAGGAAGTTAATTCTCTTTTTCCATAACCATCAGGAATTAAAGGTTCATCGCGATCGACCATTAAAGAATTAGCTTGCTGCATTTGAGCTAGTACTTGCTCTTGAATAAAAACTAAACTGCTAATGCTCAATAAGTAAACTAAAAATATTTTTTGCCAGATAAAATTTTGAGCATTAATATTCACTTCTTTCTGCTTCCAGGGCGCAAGCCTTGCGCCCCTACATCTTACTTTGAACAAACGGATAAACTCCAGTAATAATTTCATTGGACTTGAGGTTGCCAATCTTCTCGCCTGTATTATTTTTCTCAGCTAAGGTGAGACTACTGACAGGTAAAACTAACCTGCGATTGATGCTAGTAGTTAAAATTATATTGTCCTTGCCTGCGGTCGCAATAATTCCTGCTAACATATCTTCTTTGGTATTAAACTGCACTGCCTGAGTGCCAATATCCCCACGATTAGCTAGGCGAAGTGTATTGACAGTAATTCGTTTCCCAAAGCCTTGCTGGGTAATTACGACAATTGAATCTTGTGAATTAACCGCACAGCAGCCGACGATACTTTCCTTCAATCTCAGACGCATTACCTGATTACCTTGAGCATTTCTGCCCATAATGGGGATTTGGGCATCGTTAACTGGTAAGCGTAATATACGCCCTCCTGTAGTCGCAATAACCATTTCTTGTCCTGCTTTTGTAAAACAAAAATATTTCAGAATATCTTGGTCTTTAAGTTTAATTAAAACTAATCCGCGATTACCTAAAGCGTCTAACTCAGTCGATTCTAGCCGTTTGATAATTCCTTTTTGAGTCAGCATGACTAAATCTAGCTGGTGATGATTTTCAGGCAGAAAGAAACTAGCTACCGTACCAGTTGCATCTCTCTGGGCTGCTGATGACAATAGCTCTACGGCGGGTAATTCGGTAGTTTCTAGACTAGAAGGGATTTCTTGGATGGTAACAGGATAAGCTTTACCACTATCTGTCACCACAATTAAACTTTCGCGATCGCCAATCGGCTCTTGCTGTAAAATAAAATCTTGCCCCTGTTTAGGAACAGTATTATTAGCTTCGGCATCTGTAACAGGATTTTGCCAATAGATACAGCCAGAATTAGTTACTTTTAAAGTTGCTTGGGGAGAACGTTCAAAAGTCAGAGTCGGAGATACCATTACAGTGGGATCTTTTTTGGTAGTTGTTTTTTGCTCAGTAGTTTTTTCCTTTTTGGCTGTCGAAGTAGCTATTTCCTTCTCCACAATATTGACTATCCGAGTCCGACGCTCATCGCTAAATTTACGTTTGAGGGAACGTAATTCTTTTTTCAAAGACTTTAATAATTCATGGCGATCGCCCAAAACTTTGTTTAATTCAGTAATGCGCTCCTGTAATTCCCTAGATTCGCTTTCTAGCTTTTGTTTTTCCAACCCAGTCAAACGTCGCATCGGCATGGCTAAAATTGAATCTCCCTGAGTGGGTGTGAAGTCTAGTTCTTCTTGCAGACGTAATTTAGCCGTAGTACCATCAGGAGCATGACGCAAGATTTCAATCACTGCCTCAATTTGATTGAGAGCGAGTAATAAACCTTCTACCAGATGCAGTCTTTGTTCTGCCTGTTCTAATTCATGGCTGTATTGCCTTCTGAGAGTCTGTTCGCGGAATTTCAGGAATTCTTCTAACATTCCCCGTAAAGATAGCTGAATTGGCTTGTTATCCACCAATGCCAGCATAATTGTTCCAAAATTACTTTGTAAGGCTGTCTGGCGATAAAGTTGATGGAGAACCTTGGGAGCAGTAGTATCTTTTTTGAGTTCAATTACCACGCGCATACCACTGCGATCGCTCTCATCCCGAATATCAGAAATACCCTCAATTTTTCCCTGATTAACTAATTCAGCAACTTTTTCAATCCAGCTAGCTTTATTTACCTGATAGGGTAATTCGGTGATGATAATCGCTTTTTTCTCTTTACGGCGTTTCTTACCTGTAGTCAGTCTTTCAATTTGGGCAATTCCCCGCATCTTGACAATGCCTCTGCCTGTACTATAGGCATCTCGAATTCCTTGAACTTCGATAATTTCTCCCCCTGTGGGAAAATCAGGCCCAGGAATTAATTCCCAGAGTTGTTCATCGGCGATACTAGGGCGATCAATTAAAGCAATTAGACCATCCACTACTTCCCCTAAATTATGGGGGGGAATATTAGTCGCCATCCCCACGGCAATTCCCGAACAACCATTGAGAAGTAAAATTGGTAGCTGGACAGGTAAAACAATAGGTTCAGTTTGAGAATTATCAAAGTTATCAGTAAAATCAACCGTCGCCTCCCCAATCTCCCTCAGCATCGCTTCATTAGCTACAGGAGCCAGTCGTGTTTCGGTATAACGCATTGCAGCAGGAGGATCGTTATCGACTGAGCCAAAATTGCCATGACCATCTAACAAAGGATAACGGCTGGAAAAACTCTGTACTAAGCGCACTAGGGCATCATAGACTGATTGATCACCGTGGGGATGATATTTACCTAATACGTCTCCCACCACACGCGCGCACTTACGATAAGGTCGATCTGGAGTTAATCCCAGTTCATACATAGCGTAGAGAATTCTTCGATGTACAGGCTTGAGTCCATCTCTCACGTCAGGTAAGGCTCTGCCGACAATGACGCTCATTGCATATTCGAGATATGACCTCTCCATTTCTTGGTGAAGAGGGGTAGGAATGATTTGACCATTACCTAACAAATTAAGCTGTTGTGTCATTCAAAAAGTCTCCAAGAGTGATGGAAATGTGCCAAAAATACAATCGAGTCCAAGGTACTTTGCTGTACAACGACTGAGCCTGCTTGGACTTCGTCAATCGAGCCTTTGGAAAATACAAATAATTATCAGAGTTAGGTATAAAAATATAGCGTAATTTAGCCTGATGAGTATTAGACTTTGCTATCTCGATCTTTTAAGCCACAATAAAAAGGGGTTATTGCAACCTCATGATTTTTACCTCCTGAAAGCTTAATACTAAGTTTCTCTAATTCAACAAAACTTTTCTCAGTAACATTTATGACAACGGTTTTGATTGTAGAAGATGACCCAATTAATTTACGGGTTTTTTCCAAAATACTAACAAAAAGAGGCGGTTTGCAAGTAAAAAGTACAGAAAGTGTCGAGGAAGTCTTACAATTAGCTCAATCTGGAGCAATAGATGCAATTTTGATGGATGTCGCCCTCGCTAATAGTATTTATCAGGGTAAACCTGTAGATGGCATCAAGATCACCCAAATGCTGAAGGCAGATCCGCAAACTGCCGACTTGCCAGTAATATTGGTTACTGCTCATGCTATGGAAGGCGATCGCGAATATTTTTTGCTACAAAGTGGTGCCGATGGTTATATTTCTAAACCAGTAGTCGATCATGAGGCTTTTATCAATCAAATTGTTACTTTAATTAAACAACCGTAATTAAAAAATTTACATTTTGTCACTATTACCCTCAAAATATTACTTGTTATTTTAGTACTTTAATACTAATAAACTAATCATACTTTTTCAACAAGCCCTAAGCTAGATTAAAGCAAGGGGAATTTTGTAATGCTCCATAAATTTGGCAACGATTTAACGATTTAACGATTTAAACCAAAATTAGCAACAAGTCTATGGGAGATTCAGTCAAAAGTGAAACATCTCAAACTATTCAATTACCTAGTAGTGAAAGTGCGATCGCCTTATCAGGGACAAATGAACAAAATCTTAAATTATTATCCCGTCACACAGGAGTAAATTTAATCTTGCGAGGACAGGATTTAATCCTCCAGGGTCGAATCAAGGGTGTTGAGCGATGCACCAAAGTGATTCAAGCTTTAGAGCCATTATGGTCAGTAGGAAAAGCGTTATATGAGCCAGATATTGTGACAGCGTTTATGGCGATCGATACTGGTAGAATCGAAGAATATAGCGATATTCAAAAAAATGTTTTGGCTCGAACCAAAAAAGGTGAGGCAATTCGAGCTAAGACTTTTAAACAAAAGCAATACGTACAGGCAATTCAAAAGTACGATATCACCTTTGGTATTGGCCCTGCGGGAACAGGTAAAACTTTTTTAGCTGCGGTTTTAGCTGTAAAAGCTTTACTTAATGATGAATGTGAAAGAATTATTTTAACTCGTCCTGCGGTGGAAGCAGGAGAAAAATTGGGGTTTTTACCAGGAGATTTACAAGAGAAAGTTAATCCTTTTTTACGTCCTTTGTATGATGCTCTCTACGAATTTATCGATGCCGAGAAAATTCCCGATCTGATGGAAAGAGGCAAAATTGAAGTTGCTCCCTTGGCTTATATGCGTGGTCGTACTTTATCTCACGCCTATGTAATTGTAGACGAGGCACAAAATACTACTCCTGCTCAATTGAAAATGGTGTTAACCCGTTTGGGGTTTGGCTCTAAAATGGTTGTAACTGGAGATATAACTCAAACCGATTTACCGTCTCATCAAGATTCAGGTTTGATTGTGGCACGTAAAATATTACGTAAAGTCGAAGGAATTGCTTTTTGTGAACTAACTCAGGCAGACGTGGTACGTCATCCTCTAGTACAGAAAATTGTAGCTGCTTATGAACAATATAATTAATGATAGTCCCTCCCTCAGAACATTAAATCCAAAATCTAGTTGAAAGACTAAAAAAAATCTGAAACTTTAGGTAACAATCAAACATTGTTTACTCAAGTTATGACTTAATGAATAAAGTAAACCAAGCAAACTCAGTTTAGGAAACACCAATGGAAGGACAAGGCGCGAAAATTGGCAGTACAGCTATTATTTGGGGTCTAGCAACAGGGATGTTGGCTATTTCTATTCCGATAGTGAAGATGACTGGTACTGGGATAATTTTACCTTTAGCGGTCGTTGTGGGAGTGAGTTTAAGTACGATCGCTATCTGGTTAAGTACTTGGTTTTCTTAATAACTCTCATCGCCCGATCGCAAGCAGTTTAATGAGAAATCCTCATAATTTCTGACTACGAAGCTTGTGGATATAACTTCGCAAGGTAACTAGCCTTGCTAAGCTGTTATTGATTTAAACTGCATAGCTAAAAAGTTCCTAACCCCTACACCCAATCACAACAAAACAAGCAAATTAAATGCGTGACAGCTTAATGACCTACCTTTGACTGGCGTTCAACGGGCTGTTTGTAACTACTAATATTTTTGCACTCTTTAAGGCTGTGAAATTTAAAGTAAAGTGATGAATAACTACAAAATAATTAAGATAATCTGTATTAAATATTACGTGATCAAAATATAGATACTGAGTAATTCAATAATTTTTTAAGCGATTAATTTAAGTGTAATACTTTAAAATGTACAGTGCTGAATTATAATTGTACATGATTAACGTTCTTGTTGTTGACGATCAAAATTTAACCCACAGACTAATAGAAACTTATTTAAAACCTGAACAGGAAATTAACATAGTTGGTTTTGCTCAAAATGGTCTGGAGGCAATTGAGCGGATTCCTAGTCTACAGCCAGATATAGTCCTAATGGATTTAGAAATGCCCAAAATGGATGGCTTGGTAGCAACACAAATTATTACACAAGAATTTGCCAGCACTAAAGTTGTAATCTTGACAATCCATGATAACGAACGATATTTGAGTAAAGCCTTAAAAAATGGTGCAAAAGGATATTTACTCAAAGATACTATGGCTCAACAATTAAAAAATGCCATATGTAATGCTCATCAAGGATATTTTCAATTAAGTTTAGAGTTAACTGAAAAATATCTTCATAAAATTATTAACTTACAGCCAGAATCCGAAAAAAATTTCAAGCTTACAAAAAAAGTTGATTATCTCTATAAATCTCTCCATAAATTGGAAAATAAATTAGAAATAATTTACCTAAATAATTCAGAAGCAAATATAGAAACCCAAATTGGAGGAATGCTTCAGAAAGAAATGGCACTATTGAGAGATCGCGATTCTAATTTACAGTTTAAAGTTGATCGACTGAAATATGAGCATGAAAGATTACAACAAAATGCTAAGTTTTTGTTTAAAACACAATTAGTGTGTCTTGTAGTTGTTTTATTAGGCGTTGCTTATCTAATTTTTTCTAGTTTAAAATAACCAGCTATCAGGCATTTAATTTAATTTACTGATCAAGAAAAGAGTCACAAAGGGCTTGCCCACATGTAGCCAGAATGTCTCTTGATTAGCTAAGCTTGTGTGCATTTAAAGTTGATACACAATCATGATTAAACCAAGCAGTTAGAGCGATCGCTAGAGCATCAGCAGCATCATCAGGACGAGGAATGCAATTTAAAGATAATTCTCGCGCTACAGCTTCTTGGACTTCGATTTTGGGAGCATTACCATATCCTGTTAACGCTTTTTTGATTTCTGGTGGGGTAAACTCAACGTAAGGAAGATTAGCCTGACCTAAAACTAACATTAAGACTCCTCTTGCCTGCGCAACGGTAATAGTATGGCTCATCTTATAAAAAAATAATTTTTCTATTGCCACTAAATCAGGCTTAAGTTCTTCAATGACAGTATGCAAATCTTCATAAATAGTACAAAGGCGATCGCTAAACGGAGTTTTTGCTGGAGTCTTAATTACTCCAAAGTCTTCTAGCTTGATTAAATTGTTAGCAATATTCACTTGATCAGATTCCTGACAAATAATCGTGCCAAACCCTAAAATAGCTATTCCTGGATCTAATCCTAAAATTTTCATGGCTCTCATTGGCAAGACAGGGGTGACACTTTGGTTGGCTTTTAACACCTTGGATTCTCGCTCACGCATTATAAAAGATAATCATTGATCCTGTTTTCAGCAACAGCAAAATGAGAACATCAGGTTTTATTGAGCAATTTGCAGCAGATCAATTTTCCATTTTTTATTTTCTATAATTAATTTAATTAAAAAAATCACTAATTATTAAGGGAATACCTTGGGTATTTCTCATTACTATTACAACTATCAATAGCCATAGTAGAATCGCGATACCGCCAATTGTTGCAATCCCAATCAAAATATATTTACCATAGGGTTGTATAAATTCCATATTGTCGTATCTTACTATCCATAAACTTGACTAGTTAAGCTCCATCTAAACAGATAAATATCGGAAAAACCTTAAAATATTTCTTAATTAAATCTAATTCATGTCAACCTTAACTAACAATTACAACTATTCTCTACATAAGAATGTAGAAATAACCTAACATTTTTTAAAACTATGCAACAATTATTGATTATTTTTAGTTTAATTCCTGATTATTTAATAATTTTAGCCATTATCTTAGTAATTTTGCCAACTATTATGGCAATTTTATTACGTTTTTCTTTATATTTATATCTGAGATCTTTAGGAGGAAAAACTAGAAGATTATTACTAGGAGTACAATTAGAATCTCTTCCTAAAATCATTACGAAGTTAGAACAGAGATTTATTGATAGTCAAATTAATGTCGATCAACTTAATACTACCTCTGTAATTGAAGGAGTATATAGCCAGGAAAAAGTTTATTTTTTAGGTATCCCTTTAAGCTGTGAATTTGTAGATAATTTCTGCCAACTATTACCAAATTTACTGCTAGCTTTTGGCTTATTGGGAACATTTTTAGGGATAACTTTAAATTTAACCAATCTAAGTCAAACTATTACTCAAGTTGACATCAATAATGTAAGAAACTTAGTAGAAGAATTAAATCGTCCTTTGCAAGGAATGGGGATTGCCTTTACGACTAGTTTAATCGCGATCGCCTGTAGTTCTTTGTTAACAGTAATCAATTTAATTTGGAACACTAAAATTATGAAAGCCAGTTTACTGAACTACATTGAAGACTATATCGATAACATTTATCTGCCCAAAATTAAACCTGTAAGTTCTCTAGAAGTAGCAATTAATCAGTTTAGTCGTAACTTTGAGGGAATGGTAGAAAAACTAGGGATTACTCTCGAAGAATCTATAACTAAAGCTTTTTTTAAACTGGAAAATAGTGCGGATACTTTTGAACAGGCTGCCAATGTTTTAGATAATAGTCGTTTCCCTGAAAAACTGGCTACAGCTACTAATGATTTAGCGATCGCTCAAAATCAATTTTCTCAATCTTCTTTGGTTTTGCAAAAGTCTACCCAAGCTTTTGAACATAATTTAGATTCTATGCAAAAACTAACCAAAAAGTTTTTAGAATTAAACCAACAAGTAAGTAATATTAATCAGCAATATACTAACTTAGTTACTCTAAATCAAGAGAAAAATTTGATTGAACAATCAGGCTTGAAAGCAATTCAACAGGAGTTATCTAGATTAGTAACTAAAATGCAAAAAATCTAGTAGGTAATAAGTAATAGGTAATAGGTCATAAGTTTTGAATGAATAAAAAACGCAAGTCGCGCAATTATGAAGCCACAGAAAGTCTCAATGTTTGGCCATCCTTTACAGACTTAATGGCTAATGCTTTTATGATTATTAGCTTATTTTTATTATTGGCTTTATTTAAATCTTTATTTCTCAAATATGCTGCGGAAGAAACCGAGCAAAACTTGAGTGATACAGAAAGACAGGTGCGGTTACTGCAAAGAGAAATAGCTACTCTAGAAAATGAACTAGGAGAAAGTACTTCTAATGTGCGTCAACTAAAAAAAACTTCTTCTGATTTACAAAAACTTTTACTTAGCAGCAACGAACAAAGTCTTAGCCGTATAGACATTTTACAGTCAGAAGTAAAACGCTTAAAATCTGCTCCTCCAGTGGTAGTAATACAAGATTCTGGAGGGTATCAGTTTGATTCTGGTAGTGCAAGTCTACCTCAAGAATTAAAAGTCTATATTACTAAAAATTTAGTTGAACGTATTGAACGTGTTAGCCAACAACGTAACCTTTATGTAGTTGAAATTATTGGACATACAGATGGTCAAATGAACTTTGGTAACGGCAATTTAGACGAACAACTAGAGGAAGTTGCTCAGGGTAGGCAACCTGTAAATACTCTTCAACCTGGCTCTAATGCCGATTTAGGTCTGATGCGAGCCTTAGAAGTAGTTAAAGAATTACAGGCAGTGCAAGCACAAACACGCAGACTTGAGGGGGTACAATTCCGTGCTTATTCCGCAGCCCAACTCCAACTACCTTCAGGAAAATTAGCGATCGCTAATCGTCAACCAGATGCTAATCGTCGGCGTATTGAAATTCGTTTCTCGCCTTTGGGAAAATCAGAAACTGTTAAGTAACTAAAAGTTAAAATGTGTAAAAATCTCGCACTCTTATGCAAGCGTACAAACCCATTTGCCACAACCGTGACCGCGTACTCGCTTCATTATTTTATCGGCTATACTGGTCATTGTTTTTTGAGATTTAATAAATTCAAATAAATTCATATATGTCAGAATTATAGTTAATTTTTTCTGACAACGTCAATTATTTAGATTTAACTTATATTTAGATTTAACTTAGAGTAAAAATTTTCAAGAGATATAAACTTCATGCGATCGCTCATTCCCTAATCAAAGCAACACTTTAATAACTAACACTCAATACAGAAGTTACTTCTGCGAAAATAGCGGTTAGACTACCTGTTTAATTTCTGATGTCCAAAAAACCGCAGTTTAACCTTTCTCGTTTAGCAATCGAACATTCCCGTTTAACCATCGCCTTTTGGATCGCGATCTCTTAAAGAATAGTTTTCTAAAAAAGCGTTTGACGACGAACTTCACTCACTTTAAACTGCTTAAACTAAATAAACCATCGACAATTAGATTAATTTCTTGGATTAAAATGCTTCTTGATAATTGTTCGTTTTTTTGCGAACATGGAAGTAGTGAGGAAATTTTATGCCATCAACCAAAGTTGTATTTTATCAAGATGGTAACAATAAAGTTCCCGTGCTGGAATGGTTAAGAACCTTATCGCCAAAAGCGCAGGATAAGTGCATCGTTAAAATAGAACGTTTAGCAGCCCTCGGTTATGAGTTGAGAAGACCTGAAGCTGATTATCTGAGAAATAAGATTTATGAGCTACGAATTGGTTTACAAGGGATTAATTATCGTATTCTCTACTTCTTTCATGAAAAGCAAGCTGCGGTTTTAGCGGTAGGCATTATCAAAGAAAAAAAAGTACCTCCTGCTGATATCGATAAAGCAATAGAATGCAGAAAACAATTCGAGCAAAACCCAGAAATTCATTCTTATCAAAGGAGCAAAAATGACTGATAGCAAGACCAATGATGCGCTTGAAATTATTTATCAAGAATTCTACAAAGGTAACCCCGAAAGAATTGCCGAATTAGAGGAAGCAAGAGTTAACGATGACGTAGCTCGTAAAATTAGAGAATTAAGAGAAGAAGCTGGACTATCTCAAAGAAAACTCGCTGAATTAGTGGGAACTACAGCATCGGTAATTTGCCGTTTAGAAGATGCTGATTATGAAGGACATTCTGTTTCAATGCTTAATCGTATCGCTTCAGCATTGGATAGAAGAATCAAGATTGATTTTGTTAAGGTTGTTAGAGAGCATTAATGAAGTGAAGATTAAAGCAAGACGCGATCGCTCATCCTCTAATCAAAGCAACACTTTAATAACTAACACTCAATACAGAAGTAACTTCTGCGACAATAGCGGTTAGACTACCTGTTTAATCTTTGATGTTTTAAAAACCGCAGTTTAACCTTTCTCGTTTAGCAATCGAACATTCCCGTTTAACCATCGCCTTTTGGATTGCGATCGCTATAAATACTTAATCTGTACAATTTCTGACATTAAAATAAACATGATTTGGGAATAGGAAACTACATTACATATAAAACTGCTTTTTTACCCAAGACATTTAGTGTTCGTTCCATAGTTGCTAGTTTTGTACCGTGATGAGGATCAAGAATACGTCTTACCTCCTTCTCATCAACGTTAAGAGCATTGGCAAGCTGAACTTGATTCATTTTAGATTCAGACATTGCCAGGATTAAAGCTGCTTTTAGCGCAGTTTGCATCGGAAGTGTAATTAAGTATTCATTTTCTAAAAGCTCTGAAGGTTCTGGTATATCTAAACG
Organism: uncultured Pleurocapsa sp.; assembly: GCA_964393695.1. GTDB lineage: Bacteria > Cyanobacteriota > Cyanobacteriia > Cyanobacteriales > Xenococcaceae > Waterburya. The sequence continues at coordinate 67,676 of CAYMWC010000001.1, read as the reverse complement.
ATCATCAATTCTGGCTGCGATCGCCTCTTCAATACAATCACAAGCTTCTTGTAGTGCAATTTCCACAGAATCTCCTTGAGTAATCGCCTCTGGCAAATCGCGAAAAGTTACTACATATCCACCATCATCAAGATCGGTCGTTAAAGTGGCAGGAAAAGAAAAACGATTTTTAGGATTACTGTCTTTAGATTTCATCTTCTTTAATTCCTAATTGTTTAAGCATTGCCCTGAGAGTGCCAATTTTAAGTTCATCTTTCAGGTTACGTACAATCGTAAACTTATCTCCATAATAGAGAGTCACATGACTACCTTTACCGCGCTTTCTATCAACACGAGATTCAAGACCATTGGCTTTGGCTAATTTTTTGACTTTTTTAACAAACTCATTTCCTCTCATTGTCACATTTTAGGACATTAATGTCCGAAGTAATTGAAAATTTAGAATATGATGTAAAAGATACGATATCAGTATTATTCGGTGAACGTGATGATTCTCTTTCTGCGAAAATAGCGGTTAGAGTACCTGTTTAATCTCTGATGTTTAAAAAACCGCAGTTTAACCTTTCTCGTCTAGCAATCGAACATTCCCGTTTAACCATCGCCTTTTGGATCGCGATCGCTGTTGCTGGGATCTTGGCTTTTAGTTCTTTAAAATATTCGCTGTTTCCGACGGTTAATTTTCCTGTGGTGGTAATTCGCGCCCAGGCTAATACGGAGACGGTTTTGGCTACGGAAACACAACTGACTAAACCGATAGAGAAAGCTTTAGCGGATACTCCAGGATTGGCACAGTTATATTCTTCTACTTATTTGGGACAGACAGTAGTTAATCTTTTATTGGATACTGATATAGATATTGAAAAGGCTAGGTTGACGGTGGATAGTAGTCTGAAGCAAGTATCTTTACCGACTGAGACTGAGTTGGATGTTATTCCTTTTAATCTAAATGAAACTAGTGCGATTAGTTATATCGTTACCAATCAAGAAGGGGATTTGGGTAAGTTAAACGAGATTGCTAGTCAGGATATTGTACCTGTAATTGAAAAATTATCAGGAGTAGAACGAGTAGATCTCTTGGGAAATGCGGATTATGGTGAAGTTAACCCAGATAATCCCACTGCTAACAACACTTTAATTCATTTTAATGGTCAGAAGGCGATCGCTTTTCAAGTAATTAAAGCAGGAGATGCTAATACTTTAGAAGTAGTTAAACAGGTAGAACAACAAGTTGCTCAACTCCAGCAAAAATTACCAAATATTCAGCTAATTTTAGCGGAAACCTCAGCAGGCTATATCCGCGACAGCACCCAAGCGACGATTGATGCTTTATGGGGGGCAGTGGTATTGGCAATTTTAATTATTTTCCCCTTTTTGCGTAATCTTAAGGCAACTTTAATTACGGCGGTGGCTATTCCTATTTCCCTGTTGGGAACATTTTTAGTGATGGCGGTGGCTGGTTATAACCTGGAGACTTTAACTTTGCTGGCGTTAGCCTTGGCAATTGGCATTATTGTCGATGATGCGATCGTCGAGATTGAAAATATTATGCGTCATCTGGAAGAGGGTAAGACTATTCGGGAAGCTGCTTTAGCTGCGACTACTGAGATTGGCTTTACTGCCTCGGTGGCGACTCTGACTATTGTGGCGGTATTTCTCCCCATTGGCTTTATGGGTGGGACTCTGGGGCAATTTTTTCGTCCTTTTGGGATTACGATTTCCGCTGCGGTGTTAACTTCTTTGTTAGCAGCCCGTACTTTGTCTCCTGTGTTGGCGGTATATTGGCTGAATTCTAGGGGAATTAGAAGTCGTAACAGCGATGAGAGAGGAGTTATTACTAATAGTTATCGTAATTTATTGCAGTGGGCGTTAAATCATCGTCGGGCAGTAATTGGTATTGCTGTGGGCAGTTTTATCGCAGGAATTGCTTTAATTCCTCTTATTCCCCAGGGTTTTATTCCCCAACTAGATCGGGGAGAATTTAAGATTGTTTATACAACCCCATTACCTAAAATCGCAGGAACAAATAGCAATTCACTCTCTCAAGGTGTTACGAGTCAGAAAAAAGAACCCGTAGGGGCGTTTGCGAAGCTGCCGAAGGCATATGGCAATTCGCCCTCCAAAAGCAATTTTACCTGGTTAAGTAGTCTAGCGCGATCGCCTGAACGGATTTTATTACGTAAAACGATTAAAGTTGGACAGGAATTAGAACAGGTAGTTTTAAAGCATCCTGATGTGGAATCTGTTTATACTATGGCTGGGTTACGGGGTGAGCCGAATAAGGGCAAGATCTATATTAAACTCAAAAATGAGCGCAACTTAACCACCAGTCAGGTACAGGCAGAGATTCGGCAACAATTACCTCCTATTCCTCAGGGTGTTGTTAGTGTTGAAGATATCCCTTTTGTAGAAACAGGAGAAGATCCTTCTTTTAAAGTGGCTTTAGAAGGAGAAAATATTGAGCAATTAAGGAAGAGTGCGATCGCTTTTCAAACAGAAATCCGCAAGTTACCAGGTTTTGAAGATGTACGCATCGATGGCGTTAACGAACCTTTAGATAAACTGATTCATTTAGACAGAAAACGAGTAGCCTATATCAATGCTAATTTAAGCGCAAACCAGGGGATTGGTGATGCTACGGCAAAAGCACAGGCGATCGCCGATCAGATTTTACCACCTAGAATTACTTTTGATTTAGAGGGAGATTCTGCCCGTTCCAAGAAAATATTAGGAGAATTTGGTATTACTCTGACTCTAGCATTAATTTGTATGCTAGCAGTGCTTTATTTACCTTTCCGTCGCTGGTTAGAGCCAATGGTAATCGGTTTATCTCTACCTTTATCAATAGTGGGGGCAATGTTAGCCTTACTGGTTACTCAAAGTGATTTTGGCATGATTTCTTTGATTGGTTTGATTTTCCTGTTGGGCTTACTAGATAAAAACGCTATCCTACTCCTCGACTATATAAATCAATTACGTACTGCTGGAGTAAAACGCAGCGAAGCCATTCTGCAAACTGGTGTAGTACGCTTGCGTCCAATTATCATGACGACCTTTTCGACAATATTAGGAATGCTGCCCATTGCGCTGGGGTGGGGTGCAGGGGCGGAATTGCGTCAACCAATGGCAGTCGGGATAATTGGCGGTTTGATTACTTCTTCTTTGCTGAGTTTGATTGTTGTGCCTGTACTTTATACTTTGCTGCAAGATTGGGGTTTAAAAATAAAAAGGGAAAATTAAATAAAATTATAAAGTTCATAATGAACATTTTGTCGGACAAAACATCGATATGTTCATAAATATTGGCTAACTTGAGTGATGTTTATGGCATTTGAAGCTTACGATCCAGAAGATTTTTATGACGAACTGTTTCTCGCTCCAGGTAAACCACGATCGCATTCTGTCTCTTTAATTCAACATCTGATTAAATTGGGAATTGAGCAGCTAGAACAACAGCGTCAAACGGCAGAGATTGCCTTATTTAAATTGGGAGTAACTTTTAATGTTTATAGTGATAATCAAGGAATAGAAAAAATATTTCCCTTTGATATTATCCCTCGGATCATCGATAATCAAGAATGGCAAGAATTAGAGCAAGGACTAAAGCAACGCATCCAAGCTTTAAATTTATTTCTCGATGATATTTACGGGGAGCAGAAAATTATTCAAGATGGCAAAATCCCCTCCGAAGTCATTTATACAGCCTCGGGATTTTTAAAGCCTTGTTTGGGAGTTAAACCTCCCGCAGGAGTGTGGTGTCATATTACGGGAACTGATTTAGTTCGAGACAAAAATGGTCAATGGTATGTTCTCGAAGATAATTTGCGATCGCCTTCAGGAGTGTCTTATGTTTTAGAAAATCGACGGGTAATGAAAAGTACCTTCCCCGAAATCTTTCGGGATATGACTGTCAAGCCTGTCGATGACTATCCCAGCCAACTATTAGAAACTTTACTCAATTTAGCACCACCACAACTACCAGAGCCGACAGTTGTAGTTTTAACTCCTGGTATTTATAACTCTGCCTATTACGAGCATTCCTTTTTAGCCCAACAAATGGGTATTGAATTAGTCGAAGGAAGAGATTTAACCGTAGCTGATGGTTATCTACAAATGCGAACTACCAAAGGTCTAAGACGAGTCGATGTCGTTTATCGCCGTATCGATGATAATTTTTTAGATCCTTTAGCTTTTAATTCTGACTCCTTATTGGGAGTACCAGGACTGATGCAAGTTTATCAACAGGGTAGAGTTGCTTTAGCTAATGCACCAGGGACAGGAGTGGCAGATGATAAAGTAGTCTATGCTTATGTTCCCGAGATGATTCGTTACTATTTAGGAGAAGAACCAATACTAGCGAATGTACCGACTTATCTTTGTTGGCGAGAAAGCGATCGCGATTATGTTTTAGCTAATCTAGATAAGTTAGTCATCAAGTCTGCTAACGAAGCTGGTGGTTATGGAATGCTTATCGGCACTAAATCTACCGAAGCAGAAAGAGCAGAATTCGCTCAAAAAATTATTGCTCAACCTCGCAACTATATTGCTCAACCCACTCTTAGTCTCTCGCGAGTACCAACTTTAATTGAGGGCAAAATTGAAGGTAGACACGTAGACTTACGCCCTTATATTCTCCATCGTGGAGATGAAATTTATGTTCATCCAGGAGGATTAACCAGAGTGGCACTCAAAAAAGGTTCTTTAGTCGTAAATTCTTCCCAAGGAGGTGGTAGTAAAGATACTTGGGTATTAAATAAATAAACACAATGTTTCAGTCAGACTTGACTCGTGGCGATACTATTGCTTCAGAAGAGTTGCTTCAATCTATAAGGGAAAAAGAAAAAACTATAGTGATTGCCATTCCAGGATCTGATGAAGCTAGGCTTTTAGATTATTTTGGTGCTAATGCTAGTGTTAATACAAATGATGTCAATCATATTATAGTCAAACCAGATGTTCGGAAAATTGAGATTTTGGAAGAATTTTTACATGGAACACAACAAAAACTGGGTATTATTGATCGACTCGGTAATTATAGTTCGGAAATTCATGTCAAAGACTTTATGATTAGACATCAAAAAATCTTGGGTTTGTCTGATAATGATATTGCAGCACTTATAATAATGAAAAATAGCTATATAAAAGGATTAGAATAATGAGTTTTGAGATGAAAATCTTTGATATATTTCATTTTCAAACAGGACAAACTATTTTTGCTGGCTCAATAATGGGAAAGAAAGAGCTATTAAAAAATAGTAAAGTGCAGTTATTAATTGACAACCAAAAACATCAAACAATTGAAATTGAAGGAGAACTACTTATAGACAGAAAACATCCTCTCAATCATAGAGCAATTTCAACAAAAGATTTTATTGATTTAACTTCTGAATTTGTCAAAAAACATGAATGCAAACTAGTAGAAATTGAAAATTAACCAAAAGAAATTATTATGACTTTATTGTTTAATCTTACTTAAAAGAAATTATTTATACTTTATGCTGAGTAGAGTAGCTGATTCAATTTATTGGTTAAATCGTTATATTGAACGGGCAGAAAATGTCGCTCGTTTTATTGATGTCAATCTTAATTTGATGTTGGATTTGCCCACAGAAGTTTCTCCCCAATGGAAACCCTTGATTTCGGTGACAGGAGATCTACAACAGTTTAATAATCGCTACGATCAAGTAAATAGCGATAATGTAATTCAGTTTTTGAGTTTTGATCCAGACTATGAAAACTCAATTATTGCTTGTTTACAAAAAGCGAGAGAAAATGCTCGTTCAATTCGGGAAGTAATATCTTCGGAAATGTGGGAAGAGGTTAATTCTTTTTACTTAATGATTCAAGAGGCTGCTGCTGCTAAGTCTTTTAGTACCTTACCGAAATTTTTTAGCCAAGTAAAAATGGCAAGTCATCGCTTTGCAGGTGTGATGAATGCTACTATGTCCCACAATGAAGGTTGGCACTTTGGACAGATGGGTAGGTTGCTGGAGAGGGCTGATAAGACTGCCCGTATTTTGGATGTTAAATATTTTTTACTTCTACCATCGGCGGAATGGGTGGGTACGCCTTTAGATCGGCTTCAGTGGATGTCTCTACTGAGATCTGCCAGTGCTTATGAAATGTATCGCAAATGTCAGCACCATATTACCCCTAGTAGCGTTGCTAAGTTTTTGATTTTAGATCGTCAATTTCCCCGTTCGATTCATTTTTGTCTGTGGCAAACAGAAAAATGTCTTCATGAGATTACCCAAACTCCCCCAGGAAATTGGTGTAACGGTGCAGAAAGAGCCTTGGGTAGACTATGCTCTCAGTTAGGCTATCTAATGATTGAAGATATTATTGAATCTGGTTTACACGAGTTTTTAGATCAAATGCAAAGCTCTTTAAATCAGGTGGGGAACGAAATTCATGCTGCTTTTTTCGCCCTGAGCGATTCTCAATGTGCAATACCAAATCAGTCATCAAACGGTTTACAGTTACAATCAAACAGTCTTACTCAAACCTCATTTACTTAGATTACGCCCTCGGAGCGATCGCTTTACCCAAATTCAACATTTTTCTTTATCAGTCTTACCTCAACCCCAAGAAATTTCGGATTTTGTTGATTTAGATGGCAATAATTTAACAAAGTTATGGTTTATTGAACCGACGACACAGTTAAGCATTCAGACAGTGACTACAGTTATTACTAGCTGTACTAATCCTTTTGCCTATCTACTTGAACCTTGGGCAACTAGTTTGCCTTTTGATTATCCTAGTTCTTTACTCAGACAACTAAAACCATATCTTAGTTCCTATAGTTTGATTGCTGATGCTACGACTTTTGAATTAGCTCAAGATTTAGTTCTTACTACCCAGGGAAATACTCTCGATTTTTTGTTTGCTTTAAATCAAAAGATCTATCAAGATTGTGAATACATCATCAGAGAAACAGGTGAACCTTACCCTGCGGGGTTAACTTGGCGACGTAAACAAGGTTCTTGTCGCGATTATGTCGTTCTGTTTATGGAAGTATGTCGAGCAGTGGGAATTGCAGCCAGATTTGTTAGTGGCTATCAAGAGGGAGATATGGATCAACAGTCTAGAGATCTTCATGCTTGGGTAGAAGTTTACTTACCTGGGGCTGGTTGGCGAGGTTATGATCCCACCTTGGGTTTAGTAGTCGGCGATCGCCATATTCCTCTATCTGCCAGTGCGATACCCAGTTATGCTGCTGCTGTAGAAGGCTCTGTAACCCCTATAAGACCAGGAGATAATTTAACTGCCGAGTTAAAAACTCAAATTATGATTGACTTGATTGAGTCGTAAATCGTCAGTTATGACGCCTACGTCTACTAGACTAAATCGGAAAACGTTTCATCATCGCCGTAGCTTCCTTGGCATTATTGGATAAAGTTGCAGAAATATTAGGGATTTGAGGGATTTGAGAGAGAACATCAACAGTACGGCGCAACATTCTGACAATATCTCCTTCTGCCAAACTCACACTTTCACACAATTCGTTCCAGTCCATCCCTAATGCCCACTGTTCAGATAATCCCACTAATTCATATTCTCGCCAAACAGGTAAACCAACTCCATGACGGCGTTGTGCCTGAAATAGACGAGTACGGATCTCCCGTAACGGTGAAGCAGCAGTGTCGTCTGCGGGATCAGAATCGCGTTTTTTGACCCCTAAAGCTTCTAATACTTCTTTGGGTGGGGCAAAGTCACACCAAACATCAGCACGGGGAGTTTCGGTAATTAAGGCAGTAATGGTGGCTGCTAGGTGATGAGGTTCTAAATGTTCTAGTTCTCCCGAAACAAAGACTAAAGCTAACCAAAGTTCATTATCGCCCCGAATAGTCGCAGCAGCTTGTCCTAAGAAGGTGGGAGTGTATTCTTCTAAAGCAGCAAATTCTTGTAAAACAGCAATTAAACTCAGAAATTCTTCCCAATAGTAAGATTGATTTAATTTTTGTTTTTGATATTTAATTTGAGTTGTGTAGAGTTTTTCCCGTAGCTGTATCCGCTTACTATGTTTTTTTAGTAAACGATTGAGATTATCTATTTGTTGAACAGGATGTGCTTCGATCTGCTGTTGGATTTGCTCTAATTGTTGTTGTTGAGCGAGGACTTCAGGTGCAGGTGGAGTGGGAATTAGATAATTCGTAATTTGCTTAGTTGCGATCGCTGTAAGTTCATCCCCTGCGACCCATTTACCTAATTGCAGATTATCCAAAGATGGTTGGGGAATTGCTGCTATTTCGGCTGGGGTTAAAGTTCCCTCGTTGATTTCTGTGACATCGCCATGGGCTGCAATATACCAATAATTATCTACCCCTAAGCATAGCAAATTCGGAGCTTTACCCGAACCTGGTAGTTTAGCTACTAATACGGCTGCCAGAGGCGAATTAACCCGAATATGCTTGCCCTTTAGACCGATAATTCTGCCAGGATAAACTTGGTAAATTAACGGTTTAATTTGACTTTTATGAGTAGCTTCAGCTTGTTGTTGCAAGATGTCTAATAATCGCTGTTCTTCTTTTGCCCGCTCCCGTAATTTTAGATAACTAGCCAGTTGTCCAGGGGAAATCGCAGCTAAAGCAACATCTAATTTCGCTAACTCGGTGGTGATTTCAGCGATCGCCATTTGTTCGGGAGCTAGTCTTTTTTGGGAGAGATATTCGGCAAAACTTCTTTCTAGTAGTTCTTTGACTTCAGGCAGGTTATATTTTTGCAGTAAATTTAAGACCATACCATAGGAGGGCGTAAACCAACTTCTTAGAGGTTCAGCCTCGGAAGTCGCTAAAAATGCTGCTTCTTTTGCTCCCTCAAAGGGAGTTTGCACCGTCACTACATGACCGACTTGATCTTTGCCTCTTCTGCCAGCCCTGCCTGATATCTGCAAAAACTCTGAAGGACTAAGCATACTATGTCCGCCATCAGTGCGTTTAGACAGAGCAGACATAACTGTCGTACGAGCAGGCATATTGATCCCAGCAGCTAAAGTGGCAGTAGCAAAGACAACTTTAACTAATCCCAGTTCAAATAGTCTTTCGACTAGTTCTTTCCAGGCTGGTAATAGTCCTGCGTGGTGAGAAGCGATTCCCCGCATCAGTGGTTCAATTTGCTCGATTCTCGCAATTTGAGAATTGTTACACAAAAACTGCCAGAGTAAATATTTTTGATTGGGATCAGCAGTAAGATATTGAGCTAATCTAACTTCTGCTTGCTCGTTAGCTGCTAAATAATCTCGCAATAAAGCAGTTAATTCCTCATTAGACTCAGCAAAATTTTGTAATAATGCCGTTTGCAATTCTAGATTCTTGGCTAAGAAGAAATAAAGCAAAATATTTTCAATTTCCTGTCCTTCTTCGGGAGTAACTAGATCTAAACCATCTAAAGTATCTACCGCTTGATCGCAACCACGACGACTAAAAATAATATAAATGGCAGGTAACATATCTTTTGCCTGAAGTTCCTGCACCACTTGATAGATTTTGGGACAGTCTTTTACTTTAAGCCGTTTTGGTTTTTGTCCTTGACGGGTAACTTTGAGTTGTGGATTAATCTGAGTGCCGTTTTGATTCAAGAGTCGGTGAATTCCTCGGCGATCGCAAAAGTAATATCTTAGAGGTACAGGACGAAAATTAGAGTTAATTAATTCGCACACATATTTTTGTTGCCGAACTCCATGAGAATTACGAACCTGAGTAATCCAATCCGTTAACTCTTGAGGATTACCAATAGTAGCTGAGAGGGCAACTAACTGGATCTGTGGAGGGCAATAAATAATCGATTCTTCCCAGACTGTCCCCCGAAAGCGATCGCTAATATAGTGACACTCATCTAAAACTACTGCTTCTACATTTTCTAGAGTTGTTCCTAACTGTCCAATGGGAGTCTCGTAGAGCATATTGCGGAAAATTTCTGTGGTCATTACCACTACCGCAGCATTGGGATTGATAATAATATCTCCCGTCAACAAGCCGATTTTATGGGGATCGTCTGCTCCAAATTGTTCCTGAAAATCTCGAAATTTTTGGTTAGAAAGAGCTTTGAGGGGTGTGGTATAAAAAACTCGCTTACCATGATCAAGGGCGCGATAAATAGCGTATTCACCAATTACAGTTTTGCCTGAGCCTGTAGGAGCGCAAATAACTACAGATTTTCCTGCTGCGAGGGCTGCGATCGCCTTTTGCTGAAATTTGTCTAGTTCAAAAGGAAATAATGCTTGCGGATTTAACTCAGAAGTAGAAGCGATTAGATTCACAAGTGGTTCTATAAATTGGACTCCAGGTCACAATGATCTTACTTAATTACTTCTATTGTGACATTATTGCCAAACTTATGAATAATTTAAGCTCTTGGCTCTTGGTTTTTGACCACTATCCGTAAAATATCTTCATGATTCCGCTATATCTCTAATTAATACTACTTTCGCGTTAATATAATCAATCAAAGATTGTCTTTCTTCACCATTCAAAGTTGAACCCTTATCTACCCCAATTGTAATAACAGGTAGTGAATTAGAAGTATTTTCTTCACGCATCACTTGCTCTAGCGAATTTTTTCCTCTCATACTGCGATTTGCTGTGAGCAAAATCATTTTATTTGCCTGAGCAAACCGCCAAACTACTCTATCATTGCTAGTAACAGCTAATTCAATCTCTTCAAATATAACAAAGCGAATTGGTAATAAATCCAGCCAGCCTAAGCTAGCGATATTACCCGCTAAAAGCAGAGAATGTCCCTCAAGATTGTGATCGACCAAGAAAATCATGTATGGGACGTAAATTGTGCTTTATGTTTGGCTTTTTGCGCTTGTAGCTTTTCCCAAGCAACTTCCATACCTGCTCTAGGTGGCTTGGTTGCCAGTCTAGCAATAAGATCTCGATTTCGTTCTTCGTAATACTGTCGAAGTTCCTCAGCTTCTTTCAATACAATTTGATACTCAGCTTCAACTTCAGCGCGATTTGTCTCAATATAATCAAGGGCAGCACCAATTTGCTCGTCGGTTAGATTGAACAGACCACGAATAAACTTTGATGGATATTGGGCGGTCACATAATCCATTACATCGTAGAGGGTGATGCGTGTCCCTGCAATCGTCAGTCCACGTTCTGTAAGGATAATTGCGGTTTGCCCATTTGATCTCCGAGTCATTCCCTTGCCTCCTCAGAACTCATCTCTAACCGTTAATTATACAAAAAACTGCTAAACAACATAAATTTTGACATTTCCTCGAAAAATAGTAGTTAATAGTCAGTAATTATTAATAATTAAGGACAAAATAAAGTATCTTTAGTATTTCTGCCTGTGGTGGGGTTAGTACCACTGGCTCGCTCACATAACTGTCTTTCAGTCGTAGGACTAAGCAATACCCCTGTAAAATCTGCGCCAGTAATCGTAGCCTCCTGCAACATAGCATTAGTTAAATATGCTCCTTCCAAGTTGGCATTAGTCAAGTTAGCGTTAGTCAGACGAGTTGATTCTAAACTGGCATTGCGGAGATCTGCGCCTTCTAAATTAGCTCTAGATAAATTAGCTCCAAAAAAACGTACTCCTGATGCCTTAACAAAACTTAGGTTACTGCCTCGTAAATTGCTATGATCGAAACTGGCATCGGTTAAATCTTGATGGGAAAAATCGGCATCGGTTAATACCTGTTTATTATAATCGGCACTCCAAACAGGCATAACCCAAAAAGAAACTGTAGCAATTAAGGCAATAATCAAAATAGCCAGATTGTTGACAAGCGACGGTAGTAAATATTTAATATTGAGTTTCATTTGGCTCTGTATCTCTGTATCTTTAATATTTTTGCTAATCAAGAAAATATTATTAGAAAACAGACCCGATAAGTCAGCAGATTATCAATATTTATAATTTTAGTCAGTTATGACGTTGCTGAATAAGTATGACAGTCAATTGATACTTTTGTAATTTAAGGAAAGAAGTCCATTAAAAGCTAAAAGCTAAAAGCTACGAACAGTAATATTATCGGTTTATACATTAAAATAACCAACGTCAAAAATGGATGTAATTTTGTGTCATCAAACTGTAGACTTTGACGCTTTAGGAGCGGCAATTGGTTTGTCTCGGTTGAAATCAGGGGCAAAAATTGTCTTAACTGGTGGCGCGCATCCAACGGTAAAGAATTTCTTAGCACTATATCGAGACGAGTTTGATTTGGCGGAAATGCGGAGTATTAAGCCTGAAGTGCTGACTTCTATTTATATAGTCGATACCCAAAAAAGCGATCGCCTGGGACAAGCAGCAGAATGGTTCAATTTGCCTCAGCTTGAACGTATTGAAGTTTACGATCACCACGTCGATTTTGAGTCTGATATTCCTGTAACTGAGATTTATATAGAAGCAGTAGGGGCAATTACTACCTACATCGTCGAATTATTACAGCAGCAGAATATTACTTTAACCACTTCTGAAGCGACAGCAATGGCCTTGGGTATTCATGTTGATACTGGTTCGTTGACTTTTGATAAAACTACTCCCCGTGATGCTAAAGCGATCGCCTGGTTGATGGAAATGGGGGCAAATGTCTCGATTATTTCTGAATATGTTGAACCAGGTTTATCTACCCAATTGCAGGATTTACTAAAGGAAGCCTTAGATAATTTACAACGAACTACAGTCCAGGGTTCTATAGTAGCCTCAGTGTTATTGCAAACGGATAAATTTGTCGCTGGTTTATCGGCTTTGGCAGCGAGGTTAATCGATCTGACAGAAAGTGATGTGTTGTTATTAGGTCATAGGTATCAAAAAAGCCAAAGTCAGAAATTAATAGTCATTGGGCGATCGCGTCTAACAGAAACCAATCTCAATCAGCTTTTTAGTCCCTTTGGTGGTGGTGGCCATGCGCAAGCAGCTTCGATGTCCATTCAAACAGACGTACCAGAACAACTATTTCAAGAGTTATTAATCGAGCTAGAATCACAAATTCCCCATCCTCCCACCGCCAGAGATTTAATGTCTTCGCCTGTGAGGACGATTCGCCCCGATACCAGCATTGAACAGGCACAAAGAATCTTATTTCGCTATGGTCATTCAGGACTATCAGTAGTTGACGAGAGCGATCGCTTGGTGGGGATTATCTCTCGTCGCGATCTAGATTTAGCTTTGCATCATGGTTTTGATCATGCTCCTGTTAAAGGCTATATGAGTCGCAATCTTAAAACTATTACCCCTGATACACCTTTACCTGCAATCGAATCTTTGATGGTGACTTACGATGTTGGGAGATTACCTGTTTTGGAAGCAGGGGAATTAATTGGCATTGTAACTCGTACAGATGTTCTACGTCAGTTACACGATCAGCGTCATGAGTCTCAAGATACTGCTGCCAAAATTACCTTAACTTCTCATCTACTGCCCACACTGCAAAACCGCTTAGAACCTGCTATTTGGCAATTGCTACAAGAAGTCACCCAAGCAGCCCAGCAAAGGGGGTGGAATCTTTATTTAGTGGGAGGGGGAGTTAGAGATGTCTTGCTCAATGATAATAATGAACCTTTGCTTTTACAAGATATAGACTTAGTGGTTGATGGCTACCATCGTTCTAATGATGAAAGAGCAGGAGTTGAACTGGCTGAAACCATTCAAGCTATGTATCCTGAAGTCAACCTTTCAATTCATGGGGAGTTTCAAACGGCAGCCTTATCTTGGCATCAAGATCCTGTGCTGGGAAATCTTTTAATTGATATTGCTACTGCCCGTACCGAATTTTATCCCTATCCCGCAGCCAACCCCCAAGTAGAAGCTAGTTCAATTCGTCAGGATTTATATCGTCGAGATTTTACCATCAATGCCCTGGCAGTGCGTTTAACTCTCCCTAAAAAGGGTGAATTTTCTCGTAAAGGCGATTTATTAGACTTTTTTGGCGGTTTAGTAGATTTATATTCTCGTCAGATTCGTGTACTTCATGCCAACAGCTTTATTGAAGATCCGACTCGCATTTATCGGGCAGTTAGATTTGCCGTTCGTTTAGGTTTTATCATTGAACCCCAAACCGAAGAATATATCCACTATGCAATTAAAAGTGGAGTCTATGAACAGTTGCGAATTAGCGATCGCCAAGCTCCTGCTTTAACCACTAGATTACGGGCAGAATTGAAATATATATTACAAGCTTCTTATTGGCAGTCTGCCTTAAAATTACTCGCTAAATTAAATGCTTTAAGTTGTTTGCATCAAGATTTAATCTTGACTCCTGCCCTAGAATGGCAACTAAGCTATGTCTCTAAATGGTTGTCTTGTCTTGAACCTCAATCTCAGTCACAACATTGGTTAATTAGGTTAGAAGTTTTAATTGCTCATTTAAAAACTACAGACAGGATTGAAGTAGCTAATAATCTTCAGTTGCCTAAAGATAGTCTGCAAAGAATCCAACAACTAGAAATCTTAGAAACAGAAGTTATTGACAAGTTGGCTAGGTGTAATTTTCCCAGTCAAATTTATCAGCTATTACACGTTTATAAACCTTTAGGTTTAATTTTGTTTGCTGCTAGAAGCCAGAAAAATATTCGCCGTTTAGTTTGGCAATATCTAACTAAATTATCTCAAGTCAAGCCGTTATTAGATGGTAATAATCTCAAAGATATGGGTTTTTCTCCAGGGCCTTTATATAAACAAATTTTAGATGATGTTTTAGCTGCTACTGTGGATGACAAAATTAAGGATTTTACTGCTGCTCAAGAATATGTCAAAGCCAGATATTCTACTAAATCCTGTTGAAATATACCATTTAAAAGTGGTGAGAAGTCAGAAGTCAGAGTAGGTTTTTAGAATCGGATTGAGTATCAGTTGTGCGATCGCTCTATTTTTTTACTCATAAAAATAACTTCTCTCTTAGCTATTTCTTAAAAAGTTTACAGATGACTACAAACTAATAATCCAACTATCTCGATGATGAAAATCGGCTGTTGATGTTAGGTGCTTTAACGCCCAATAACTAAGGTATTGATCTTGACTTTCAATGACGCTAGTAATACCAACTACCAAATTTTGTTCGCTAGAAAGGATTTTATTAAGATCAACTTTTAGGTTTAGGTGTAAATTATCAGCTTGCTGCAATACAGTAAAAGGAAGTGACGTAAAAGCTATTTCTTCGGCTATATCTTGACGATAATTGGGAAACGTAAAAACGTTCCAGTCTCCTGTTGGTGAGAGATTAAATTCCCAGTAGGGTGTTGCATCTTCAAGTCCTAAAAAAAATTCTAAACAAGTATGTTCCCAAAGATCGTACTGTCGAGTTGGTGTAGATACTAATTGTGGAATGATTATATTGTCCAAGTTACCTGCAAGCAAGTATTGCAGATTTAATTGATTGTGCTGACGGGAGATAGTACCAGTAATTGTGAGGACAAGATCATTATTGGTATTAAAAGGTATTAAAGTAAAATCAGATTTTTTCATCTTAAATCATTAATTATAGTTTTAATTAATGCTGCTTGTTTTTCGATACTTGCAGTTAATTGAAATTGCACTAAAGCTCTGGCTAAATTATGCTCAGGATGCTTGACCTTAAAATAAACATTACCTGCTAAATAATCAGTAAAAAATCTCAGTCCTAACTCAAAAGCTAGCAGACGAATTGCGTCGTAGATATATTCATAATCGTTGTCTGTCAAAAAATCTTGAGCAACTGTTAAATAACCTTGTAAAATAGCTTGGGCCAGTTCAGGTTCAAAGGTTACTTGTTCCCAATTGTCAGTTTCTTCACCTAAAGGATTACAACCAGATCGCAAACAATCACCGATATCATAATGAATTAAACCTGGTTTGACTGTATCTAAATCGATCATCGCTACTGCCTGCTTAGTATCACAATCGAGCATAATATTGTTAATTTTGGGATCGCCGTGAATAGTTCTCAGTTTCAGTGTTCCTGCTGCTTTCGCAGTTTCTAAAATGTGGGGTAAATTAGGGCGATCGCTGATAAACTGAAGACAATAATTAATTTCAGACGATTGTTTGAATGTCGTGCCAGCAATTATCTGTTGGTAATATTGTAAATACCTTGGGGTAATATGAAACCCCTCTAAAGTATCAGCAAGTTTATCAACGGGAAGATCATTAATCAAATGATGAAACCGCCCCAGCCCGTAACCAATTTCCTGTCCATGCTGGCTGTCCTGAATGGTATCAAAAGATTGAGAATTAGCAATAAAAGTCATAGCCCGCCAAAAAGAACCATCTTCAGCTAAGTAATGATGTCGGCGATTACCCTTCGGGCTTCGCGATCGCTAGTATACAAAACTTGAGGCATCAACCAAGGGCGATTATCGTTAAATTCGTTAGATTCCAAAGATTTTTGCTGCACATAGTCAACAAGAATACAGATATTATTCATCACCAATTCTGGCTGACAAAATACTGTCGTGTTCAAACGTTGGAGAATAAATGGCGGTTGATTGTCGAGATTGACCAAAAAAGTACTGTTAACATTGCCACTCCCATAAGGTTGAATATTCGCAATTGAGCCATTTAGTTGAAATTGTTGAGCAATTGTGATTAAATCAGGCAAACTTTTATCGATTTTCTTCAAATTCTTTTCCATCTCCCTCCAATCTTGACAACAAACTTCTGCTACGAGTTCTGTCCATAATTAGAACATTTCAGAAGTATTTAGATCTTTATAAACTAATCAGAAAACTAACTAAATAAGCCTTAATATAAATAGAAATAAGTTTAAAAATACTTTCTTGTATGCACACAAAGTTAAGCAGGTATTGATAAGGAGTTTGGTTTAATGGATGAATCTGCGTCTACTAGGGTTAATGGCGTGTTAAGTCCTGGCTCTGCTTTAGCAAGTGGAGAATATTGTATTAAACAACCACTAGGGCAAGGCGGTTTTGGAATTACTTATCAGGGCGTAGACACCAGGCTAAATCGTCCTGTTGCAGTTAAAGAGTTTTTCCCTGAAGGTTGTTGGCGAGAAGGTTCAACGGTAGTTTCGGCAGGTAGATGGAACTCTGATACCTATAGTGATGCTAAACAGAAGTTTTTGCTCGAGGGTCAAACTTTAGGGCAATTTAATCATCCTGGTATTGTTCAGGTCTTTTATTATTTTGAAGAAAATAACACTGCCTATATGGTGATGGAATATTTGCGAGGGAAAACTTTGGCAGAACTTCTCAAACAGCGTCAAGGAAAACTAAGCGAAGTCAACGCCCTCAAATATATTTCTAAAGTTGGAGAGGCTCTAGAAGTTTTACATCTGGCGCAATTTTTGCATCGAGATATCAAGCCTGATAATATTATGCTGGCGAATGATGGCAGAGTAGTATTGATTGATTTTGGTGCAGCTAGAGACTTTGCGAGTAATAATATCACTCGGTATACAACCATGTTGACTCCTGGTTATGCTCCTCTAGAACAATACGGACGTGCCTTAAAACATGGAGCTTTTTCAGATATTTATGCTTTAGGTTCGACTCTGTACCATTTATTGACAGGTAAAGCACCAGTCTCAGCGATTGAAAGAGCAGCAGGGGTAGAATTACCAACAGTTAAGCAAATTGACCCCCGAATTAGTTCTCATGTGAGTGAGGCGATCGCCAAGGCGATGATTATGGACGTGACTGAGCGAATTCAGTCGGTGCGAGAATTTCTGGATTTATTACATTTAGAAGCAGCGAAACTGACAACTTCCACAAAACCGACGAGCTTTTATCGTCCAGTTAAAAATCCTTGGAATGTTTTCGGTCAAACTCAAATAAATGCTCCCCAGAAATCTCGTAGCAACACAAATCAATGGTTTTAAATTAATGTCCATGAAACTTGAAGATATCAAAATTACAATGCTAGGTACGACTGGCGCAGGCAAAACCAGTTATTTATTAGGAATGTATGCGGTGATGCAAACAGGAGTCCAGGGATTTACCCTAGCAGCCAAGGACATGGACTTAGATTTAGAATTAACCGAAAGATGGGAAAAGCTAATTTCTCTGCAAGGAGAAGATCGTTGGCCAACTCCTAATGCAGCAGCGATGGAGTATTATGGCTTTGACTTTAGCTATGGTTTTCGTCCCTTAATGAGCTTTGAATGGCTAGACTATCGAGGTTTAGCCTTAAGCGATCGCTCTACCGAACAAGATGTCAGTGATTTAATTCAATATCTCCAAGCATCTCAGTGTTTGTTTTTGTGCATTTCTGGAGAATACCTCATTCACGAACTTACTCCTAGCACAGTGCGTGAAATCAAAAGCGATCGCATGAATCAATTTATACAGCAATATATTAGCACTCAAAAAAATCCCACACCTCAAAAGCCCTTTCCTGTGGCAATTGTGATTACTAAATACGATCTGTGTCACCATCGAGACAGAGATGAGATTATTGCCGATGTCAAAAAACTATTTCAAGCCTTATTTACCCCCAATTCAGGCTGGTTAGTGATGGTTTGTCCTGTTAGCTTAGGTAAAGAACTGTGTAACGACCTCGATAGTGCCAAAATTGTCCCCGTTAATGTTCATTTACCCGTAGTTTTTGCTGTTTATGCTCAATTAAGAGCTTATTGTCTAAAAATTAAAGCCCAACGCGAACTTCACAATCAAGCGATCGAGGCAATTAAGCAAAAAAACCCTGTCATCCAAATAATTAAAAACTCTCAATTACAAGCGCAAACCACACAGCTAACTACCTGTAAAGCTGAAATTAGTATTATCGAAGAGAATATGAAATTGCTTTCTCAAGAATTACAACAGGTTTCGTTATACTTCAATGGTAGCGAGGTGACAGCAGATGTCTAGACAAAAATGGGCAGCAATTGTCTATGGACGTAGTTATCATCTAGATTTCCGATTTATTACCATTCCCCATGATTTTACCGAGCAAAATGTTGCTTGGGCATCACAACATATCTTGGCTACAACTCACCAAGCTCGTAACCTTTCCTCTCACCCTCGTTGGTCATTATTTAAAAATAATGTTTATTGTGTTGCTGGTGTGACCTGTATGGTACGAGATTTAATTCAACAAGTAGATGAAAACTCAGTTGAAGTCAAAACAAAAGACGATCAAGGTAGACCTTTATATGTTTTTGTTGGTTATGCCACTTCTCTCAATGAGGAGCAAACTCTCTTAGATTTTCCTACCTATACAGGAACAGATCTCGCAAGTTTTGAGTCACTTTATCAACAAGTTGAAAAAGTTTGGTTGGTCAAAGACTATGAAGCAAATAGTAAGTATCCTCTGTTAAGCCAATATGAACCTTTGGATTATTTTCTAGATCTAACTACTATTGATTCTAGTACTAATTACACTTCTCAATTAAATCATCAATCAAAATATCCTGACAAAACTTTTCTTTGGTCAAGTTCTCCAGAGCAAAATCATCAACTATGGACAGCATCTGCTCAATGTTCTGAATCAACTTCTGTTTGTATTAATATCAAGGATAAAATCCTACCTAATAGTCCTTTTCTCAATCAAAGCGTCAGCCAATTAGAACAATTTACCATTAAACAACGAATAGTTCCTGGTGGCAAAACTAATTCAATCTCAGAGTCTATTTCTCAACCAAAATCCTTAAATAACCCAAATTCTCAATTAAGCTACTCCTTAACCCAAAAAATCTCGACTCGTGCCAAAGAAGATTTAGATTTGACTCTTCAACAGGCTGCAAGGGTAACAGCAGCTAGCCAAGAATTAATTAATAACTTTACCGAGTGGTCTAACTCTAATAAAAAAGCTGAGGATAGATATTTAGATCCTCAAAATAATGAAGATGAATTTGGCTTTAAAACTAAAAAATCTTCACCGACTTCTCAGTCTCAAGAAGAAGATTGGTTTTAGAAAAAAGCTCTAAGTTATAAGCCATAAGCTTTAAGCTTATAGCTTTAAGTTTATAGGTTTAAGTCAGTCTTCTTCTTGAAGAGATCAAGAGCTTCGATTAATTAGCTAATATAAGTGATGTCTTTTTTTTAAGTATATATTAGCTCGATAGTCGGCATAATAGCAGCTAAATTGCCAAAATTTTTTTAACCATAATCTAAGTTTGTTAAAAGTATTAACTTGGTAATTGGTAACATTAACTAATTGGAAATTAGATTTATAATTCATGAGATTTTCCTTGATTGATAATTAGCAATTTGACCAGAAATAATGACGGTTTTCAATCCAAACTATGACATCTTGTTCTGAACCAAATTCATAGAATTTATTTAGTGGTATAGTCATAAACTTGCCAATAATAATCTCCAAAGCGATCGCGCTTTTGTTTGATCTGAGGCTCGCGTTTTTGAAACGATAAGTTTTGTCCAAAATTTAGAATTTTCTGTCCAATTAAACTAATATTTTTCATGTTTTTTCTTGCTTGCAAATATTTATTTTCTCTATAAATAAACTGTAGCTATTTAGTTTATAAACAACAAAACATTGTTTGCATGGTAAACATGAATAAAATTAATAGTACAATCATCCCCTCGCCCCCTTGAATAATGAGTGCGATTAATCCCTATAAATTAAAAATCTCACAGTTACGAACCCTAGTAGCGGTGGCGGCATATAGCAATTTTAGTGAAGCAGCTTTACATCTAGAGATTTCCCAGTCAGCAGTCAGTCATGCGATCGCAGCTTTAGAAGCAGAATTAGGAGTAATTTTATTTCATCGAGGTCGTAATGGCGCAGATCTTACCCCTGTCGGCAAACAATTAGTAGTATTAGCCAAACAGATATTAGATTTGTTACAAAAAATGGCAACAGAAGCGAATCGAACTAAAGGTTTAAAAGGAGGAAACGTCAGACTGGTGGCTTTTCGGAGTGCAGCAACTCATATACTACCTGCATTAATCGCTCAATTTCGCCGTCAGTTTCCTGATATTACGGTAAATGTTATTGATGTTGAAGAACATCTTGAAATTGAAAGTATTTTACGTTCTAGACAAGCTGATATCGGTATAGTAGATTTACCCTGTTCTGAGGAGTTTGAAACCTGGGAGATTTTTCGCGATGAATATGTAGTTTTGCTTCCTGAAAGCCAAGAATTAAATCAGACGCAACTGACTTGGAAACAGTTAGCAACCTATCCCCTAATTCTCTCCGCTAATCAAAGCTGTTCAATGGAAATCCGCAAACATTTACAGGGTTCGACAGAACCAATCCATATTGCTCATCAAATGAAGCAGGATTCAACTATGATTAGTATGACTATGCAAGGCTTAGGTGCAGCGATTATGCCTCGACTAGCTGCTGAACCTGTTCCTGAAGCCATCAAAGTCTATTCTTTACCAATTCCTCTGCAAAGAATCATCAGAGTAGCAGTAATGAAAGATATTCTCCATACTCCAGCCGTTTTTGCTTTTCTCGATGCTCTAAAAAACCTTACTTTGAAGTAAAAGTCGATCTACCACTATTAGCTATATGAGCTTGTACCACGCCCCTAATGGCCCTGTTGTAGTTGATAATTCACCAACATCACCCCACGCACCAGCAAAATCTCGCCACGGTTGCAGAGATAATGGTTGAACATTAAGCGACGTGTCCCAAGAATAACCTCCCGATGTGGTTATGTCAGTACCAAGCGTCTTAAACGAACCAGCGCGTGGATACAATGCGTGTGAGCCTTTAGAACAGTAGACGTTGATCTGTTCGTTTTCCATTTCTAACTGTTCACGTTTGTAATAAGTGCGATCGCCGTGCGCACTAAACCATGCACCTATTACCTGACCATCTTGAGTGACAACTGTGTAGTCCTCCCAATCACCTTGATGATTGAATTGAAGTACCAAAAACCGCGAACTATTGTATCCGAAAAAGAACCAGTACTGATGGAGACGAATATTGCCATCATTTCGTTCATAAAGAAAAGTAGGAACACTACCATTTGGATCGCGATCGCCTGAAGGATGACCGTCGGCTTCGAGAAATACATTCCATTTTTCTCCTCGATTTGTATCTCGTGGACGACGATTTTTGCCATTCGGATTAAGTCCATAGCTATTAATGAAATCTACGGGAATGTCATAGTAATCTGGGGATCTTTCACTTGTTTGAACCCACTGTTTTAAAGTTTTATTATATCCGTAATCCTCCCTTAACCCTAGATGATGTCGAAAGCGCGACATAGAAATGAATACGAGAGGATCGATTGGAAAGTATCTCTCGTCAGGATGCAGTAATACTCTTGGAGCGAACATGGTCAAGACAGCCTAAATTATAAGTTATTTCATTGATCATTTTTGCGTAGAGTGTCCGAAGAATTTAAAAGAAACGCCTCTACTGATTTTTAATTTTTAACTTTTGATCGCGATCGCCTATGAGGATAAAGCCATTTAGCTAATAATTTAGTCATCCGAGGCATTAGTACATAGGTCATCAGCAATACAAGTATGGCGGTAATAATGAGATTTCGCAGTAGCGTAGGTAAAGGTAGTAATTTTAATAAAGGAACAAGTGTTAAATTCGCAACTTGAATTGAGGGAAACAATGCTAGTAAAGTAATCGTCGCCATTTTGTATCGTGGTGGCGGAATAATAGGTTTGGAAGAGGGTAAGGTAAACCAAGTTTCTAGCCCTGTAATCACTTTAATCGTTGGTGGTTCTAAACGCAAACTTTCAGCACGAGCTAACCACTGGCGACGACATTCTGATTCTTGCCAGATGCGGAGATTACTGGCACGATCAAATTTAAAGATGATTTGATATTCATGATCTTCTCGGTTGCTGGGACGAAAAACATTTGTTCCTAAATGCCCTTCAAATGTCATGGCTGCTGCGGTAATACCAGAAATGAATTTCTCAAATGCCTCCTCACATCCAGGTTTTACCCTTCTTGAGATGACCACAGTTACAGGCGGATCTACCGAATCTTGCTCTCTCATCTCTTATCTCAATATCTAATTGATGATCATATAGCTTTTATTAGGGCGTATGCCATACGCCCCTACACAATACAACCTATAACGTAGCAAGTTTAAAATAGTGCAATAAAATCAAACACAAAAAGAAAGAACATCTGCGTTTATCTGTGGACTTTTCCAATACCTCAAATTAAGCTTCACACGCTACTAGTAGTCTGTCAATTTTGAATTGAGAAGTTGAGGTGGGTAGAGGAGTAAAGAGGTGGTGAGGTAGAGGGGACGGAAAAATGTAAGAGTCAAATTCTCAATACCCCATTACTCCAATAACTCCACTACTTCGAGGGCGAACATTACTCCTCAAAACAATCTTGTTGCACTACTAGGCAAAAACAAAATTGTCTGCATTCAAACTGACAGCATTAACACCTTGCAGAATCGCCAAGTTTTTCTCACCATTGGCAATTACAACATCTCCATTGCTATCGGTAATACTCAAGTCCTCGATCGCAATATCCAAACCAGCAATACCAAGCATATCAGTCCCAGACTCAAAATCGGTAATGATATTTGCTGATTCGGGAAATCGTCCGTCAGCAAGCCAAAATTGGTCTGCCCCTTCACCTCCCGTAATAGTGTTATCACCGCCATTAGTTACAAAGAAACGATCTACACCTTCAGCACCTACAAGAATATCCCCTGTCCCTAAAATAGCCAGATCATCACCATTACCCAAATTGATGCGGTTATTGCCCTCGCCACTAATAGCAGCATTCACTAAATCGTTACCTTCAGCAGCAAAAACTAGACGGTTACTACCTTCTAGTTCAATAATATCAATATCTTTAGTACCAAATAAGGTTTCAAAATTGGTATCTTCTTTGCCACTAACTACTTCTTCAGGTTCAACCCCAAATAAAGTCTGGTACATAATACTGTACATATCGGTGTTATCTACCGTACTTTCTAATAGGTCAGAATTTAAACCATAGGCTTTAGAAACAATGCTACCTGCAACATCATCAGTAGTGGCATAAGCGAGACCAAAATCGAAATTATCGCCGTCTGCATCAGGTTCGCCAGTCGTAAAAGGTGCAGTGTCGTTACCTGTAGTACCATCCAAGGGAACTTGAACACCATCAGCATCTTCCCCAAAAGAGACAGTTTTTGATTGGACGTTAATGTCGCCTACCGTCTCACTATCATCTTCTACATCAACTACTTCTAAACCGCCAGCATCACTATCAGCAGCCGTAAGAACTAGAGTATTAGGATCGACATTGTTCACAAAATCTTGGGCTACGCCAATAGCTTCATCAGCTCGTAAAGTAGATTCAATGCTTCCCGCGCCGTTATTATCATTAGAGAAGTTATCTGAACCTTCCTCTTCCATAACGACCATAAAGCCATTTTCAGCGTTAGTAAACTTATCCAAACCTAGAGTTTTATCCAACATTTCGGCAACCGTAGGCGGATTTTCATTACCTGGTTGTCCGTAGAGAACTAGTTCACCATTTTCATCGACAAAACCTTCCTCAGTTAAAGTTGCTTCATTTTCATCGTTATAGGTATCCTCCGCCGCAAAAATACCCAGAACTTTTTCAGCATCAGCAGGTAAATTTTCTAATTCTTCACGAGAATAAACAACGGTGTAACCTTTAGCTTCAGCTTCTTCAATTAGGTTACGTCCATCTTCGCGAATACCTTCTTCACCAAAACGCCCTACTGTCCCCTTGGGTAGATACTGGATTTCCCCACCACCCATAATCACATCAGCACCAGATTCAACAATTTCGGCAGTAATTTCTGCAACATTGTCACGGTTTTCGGTATCCGAGAGAAACGCACCTGTACCAGGTTCGGCAATAATACCAGAATTAATTACTGCTGTAGGTTTACCAGCAGCGATCGCTTCTTCCATAATCGTCGTCCCTGATTGACCAGAAAGGGAAGTATAGGGATTGCCCTCTTCGTCTAAACCATAACTATCAGCGTAGGGTTTAATTCCGTAAGCGTGAGCGACTGCACCTGCATTAGAAGTACTAGTAATTTGATTGTCTAAATGTCCGAGATAAACCCCTGCATCGGTCATGTTGTCCCAGTTTAATCTACCATCTGTCCCTACAGAAGCAAATCGGGCAGCAGCATAATGAGAAGGACTTGTACCATCTGGGTGAATAAAGATAACATTACCCGTATCCTCAGTAGGTTCAGGAGCAGGTTTAATCTCGTCAGGCACACCTTCAGGGGGTTCTAACTCCACATCAAACAGAGTTTCATACATCAAACTATAAATGCCTGTATTGTCTACAGTGCTGGGAAGTTCCTCTGCATTTAAACCATAGGTTTTAGAGACAATACTACCTGCAAAATCAGGAGTACCAGCCCAAAGAACACCGTAATCAAAAGTGTCACCGTCAGCATCAGGTGCGCCAGTAGTAAAAGGTGCGGTATCGTTACCAGTCGTGCCATCATAGGGAACTTCTGTGTCAAAAGGAGGTTGCACTTCAGTATTCCCTACTGTTTCTCCTTCGACATCGTTGATTTCCAAACCTCCACCATCACTATCAGCAGCAGTCACCAGTAAAGTATTGGGATTAACATTATCAATATAGTCCTGGGCGACACCGATCGCTTCATCTGCCCTTAATACTGCTTCAGTTGTTCCCGCAGCATTATTATTATTACCAAAGTTGTCTGTGCCTTCTTCTTCTAAGACAACAAACATCCCCTTTTCGTTCTGGCTGAAAACATTTAAACCGAGAGTTGCTTCTAACATTTGAGCAACAGTAGGGGGATTTTCATTACCTGGTTGACCATAAGAAATCAAATTACCCTCTGCATCGACAAAGCCTTCTTGTTTTAAAGCCTCTTCGGGAAGGTCATTGTAAGTATCTTCGGCTGCAAAAATCCCTAATACTTTTTCCGTATCGGCAGGAAGATTTTTTAATTCTTCGAGGGTGTAAACTACCGTATACCCCATTTGTTCAGCTTCTT
The DNA here is from genome assembly GCA_964393695.1 of uncultured Pleurocapsa sp. Classification (GTDB taxonomy): domain Bacteria; phylum Cyanobacteriota; class Cyanobacteriia; order Cyanobacteriales; family Xenococcaceae; genus Waterburya. The sequence continues at coordinate 41,878 of CAYMWC010000001.1, read as the reverse complement.
TAATCAGGTTGCGTCCGTCTTCGCGGATACCTTCTTCGCCAAAACGTCCGACTGTCCCTTTAGGCAAATAATGAATTTCACCACCACCCAAGATAGCGTTAGTACCCGACTCGACTATTTCCGCAGTAATCGTAGCCACGTCATCACGACTTTCAGCATCGGCTAAAAATACCCCTGTACCAGGTTCGGCAATAAAGCCAGAATTAATTACAGCAGTTGCTTTTCCTTGCGCGATCGCTTCTTCCATAATGGTCGTACCTGATTGACCAGAAAGAGAAGTATAGGGATTACCCTCTTCATCTAAACCATAGCTACCTGCGTAAGGTTTAATACCATAAGCGTGAGCTACTGCACCAGCATTAGAAGTAGCAACAATTTGGTCGTCTAAATGTCCGAGATAAACCCCTGCATTAGTCATCTCATCCCAGTTTAGTCTGCCATCTGGCCCTTCAGATGCTAAACGTCCTGCTGCATAGTGAGAAGGACTTGTACCGTCTGGATGAATAAAAATTACGCTATTGTTTTTGCTCATGATGTGTTGATTTTTTAGCTAATACTTAGCAATTACGACTATTTGAAATCTATAAATAGTAAGAAGGGTTAAAATAATCAAATATTCAAATTGCCAGCACAATCTACTAATATGTCAAAATTATCTTGAAGGTAATGGAAGTAGTGAGGTTATTGGACTAGTCAAGTGTTTGGAGTAGTTTACTTCTCCATCTCTTCTACTTCTCCACTCTCCTACCTGCCTCAATTCATCAATTCAAAGTTGACATACCACTACGGGAATATGAAATATTGAGAATTATTATTCTTAATAAAATCTTGATATTTTTAGATTAAGTAAAAGTAATTCTTGGTTTAAATATTTTCTAGGCTGTGATTAAGAAGTAAAACGATGAGGAATGAAAAATTAAGGATGAATAGACTTGTTTTTAATCAAGGCTTTTTTTTGACTATTTAGACAAAAGTTTTCGAGCTACTGATTGTGTAGGTTCTGGTACAATAATTTCAGACAACTTTTAGATTCAGAAGTCCACAAAGCTTGAAACATGGAAGAAAATTTACGCAAGCTAATCGATCATCTGCAATGCCCCGTTACCAAACAGCCATTGCGAGAGATGAATGTAGAGGAAATTGCCAAATTAAACAATCTAATTTCTGAGAATAAATTGTTTACATTAGATAGAGAACCTGTCAATCTAAAGATAGATTCAGGATTTATTTCTGAAGATTGTCGATTTGCCTATCCTATTATTAAAGGAATTGCTGTTCTCCTAAACAATAGTGCTTTAATACTTAAAGAGAACGATGTCGCTAATATAACTCCACAAAACAACGAACTTAAAAATAGCGTTCAAAGCTTTTACAATGAAGTAGGCTGGAAAGAAACCAAGATAGAAGACGATTCAGTTTATGTAGATGCTGCGGTTTTTGAAGATTTAAGATCGGTATCTCAAGAGTATATTCATAAATGCCATCTACGAGTTAATAAGTATTTGCAACCTGGCAGCGAGTATATTTTAGACGTAGCTTCTGGACCAGTGCATCTAACTGAATATGTTAGTTATTCAGATAATTTTCAACAAAGGATTTGTGTAGATTTTTCTTTTCAAGCACTTCAGGAAGCACAAAAAAAACTAAAAGATAAAGGTATATACATATTAGGAGATATAACTAATTTACCTCTTCGAGCGAACTCAGTTGATTCTGCTATTTCTCTGCATACTATTTATCACGTTCCCGAAAACGAACAAGAATATGCAGTAAAAGAATTACATCGAGTAATAAAACCTAATTCAACAGGCATTATAGTTTATCACTGGGGAAAATATTCATTGTTGATGAATTTAACTACCCTACCTTTGAAGGTATTAGCTAAATTAAGAAAAAAATGGACTGCTTTTTGGGAACGAGGAAATAAGAAATCGGCTGAAATTGCTAGCAGCGAACTATATTTTCATACCCACAATTATAAATGGTTCAAGCAGAAAGCTGAGAAATCGAACATCAGTATTGATATCTCAATTTGGAGAAGCGTTAATCTTTTGTTTCTGAAAACCTATATTCATGGATGGTTGTTTGGCAAACAAATACTCGATCTAATTTATCGTTTAGAAGAAAGCTTTCCCAAACTAGCTGCTAAAATCGGGCAATATCCGATTTTGATTATTCAAAAGTAATGTACTCTGAGGGTATAAGATCGGCTAACCAGATGCGATCGTTGTAGATACTCCAAAATTCATACCAGCGATGCTCTTGAAGAGCGACTTGAAGAATGGACAGAACGAGGTTTCACTATTTTTGAGTACCTTCTTATTCTCCTGAATTAAATTTAATTGAAATTTTGTGGCGGTTTATAGTACTCGGTAACTCAAATGTTCCATCATCGTTACATGGAAACTCGTGTATTGCAACCACAGCCTCCCAAGATAATTTGCCGTAGATATGTGGAAAGTTTTCGCCACTGTCATACAAGTCTTCATCAATCACTTCGCAACCAGTTCGAGCTTTATTTATTTCCAGTAGTACGAGGTCGGTTTTGCCTCTGTAAAATAAGTTGGCAACTCGGCATACTTGATGTGAGTATGAGCAGTGAATAAAACCTTCATCAACGAAGCTGGTTGGCTGATAATAACCCTCAGACTTAGCATTTTCAACTTCTTTTTTTGAAACCATGTGAAGCACTGTTTCCATGTAGGTTACCTGTTTATCCTTACTAAAAATAGAAATTCTCTGAAGGCGATCGCCTTCAATTAGTTCACGCTTGAAAGTCCACATATCATCATTTAAACCTTGGTGATTTAATGTATACCACAAGGCTACAATGTGAAGCCGATAGTGTTACTGTTCGTCCTAAAGGATACCGCTACGCATATAGCTCTAAGCTTTTTTACTAATAGTTTACGTATTCTTATTATTGGCATAAAACAATTATATTTTGTTTTTGTATAGACTTAATACTATGATAGAGTATAGTCAATCAAACTAAAGCATAGAATACCTAAACCTCTATGAATGAAATTTTTAGCCAGACTATTTGGCTAGTTCCTCTTTACGCCTTAGCTGGTGCATTATTCGCTATTCCTTGGTCTCCAGGCATTATTCGCCAGACAGGGCCCAGACCATCAGGCTATATTAATAGCTTGATGACGTTTATTGCCTTGATTCATAGCCTCTTGGCTTTAATGGAAACTTGGCACAAACCAGTTAAATACTTATCTTTTCAGTGGCTTCATGCTGCTAATTTAGATATTTCCTTTGATATCGAAATTTCCACTATTACTATCTCCGCCCTCATTCTGGTTACGGGGTTAAATTTTCTCGCCCAAATCTACGCCATCGGCTATATGGAAATGGATTGGGGTTGGGCGCGGTTTTATTCTCTGATCGCTTTGTTTGAGGCAGGGATGTCTACTTTAGTGCTGTGTAATTCACTATTTTTCAGTTATGTAGTCTTAGAAATTCTAACTCTCGGTACTTACTTATTGATTGGGTTGTGGTTCAACCAATCTTTAGTGGTAACTGGGGCAAGAGATGCTTTTTTAACCAAACGGGTAGGAGATTTGATCTTGTTAATGGGTGTAGTTGCCTTATTACCTTTAGCAGGAACTTGGAATTATACTGAGTTAGCCCAGTGGGCGCAAACCACCACCATCGATCCGAAAGTTGCTACTTTACTATGTTTAGCCTTAATTGCTGGGCCTTTAGGTAAATGCGCTCAATTTCCCTTGCATCTTTGGTTAGATGAAGCGATGGAAGGGCCAATGCCAGCTACAATCTTACGGAATACGATTGTAGTTTCTACTGGTGCTTGGGTATTAATTAAATTGCAACCAGTATTGGCTTTATCCCCTCTAACTTTAAAAGTCATGATTGGGATTGGAACAGTAACAGCTATTGGTGCTAGTTTGATTGCGATCGCGCAGATTGATATTAAACGTTCTCTTTCTTATTCCGTCAGTGCCTACATGGGTTTGGTATTTATTGCCGTCGGGACACAACAAGGTGACACCGCTTTAAGGTTGTTATTTACTTATGCGATCGCCATGTCACTATTAGTTATGAGTATTGGTGGTGTGGTTTTAAATAACATTACCCAAAATCTAACTCAATATGGTGGTTTGTGGTCGCGTCGCCCTATATCTGGGATTTCTTACCTAGTTGGTGCAGCTTCTTTAGTTGCTTTTCCCCCTTTAGGCTGTTTTTGGACCCTTACCGAAATGGCAGACAATCTTTGGAATACTCATCCTTGGTTAGTTGGTGTATTGGTTGTCGTTAATGGTTTGACTGCTTTTAGTCTGACTCGCGAATTTAGTTTGATTTTTGGCGGTAAGCCAAAACAAATGACAGTTCGTTCTCCCGAAGCTTTATGGGCGTTAGTTTTACCTATGACCTTTGGGATGGGGTTTGCTTTGCACGTGCCAATTTTATTGGCTCAATGGGGTTTATTACCTGAACTGTCAAATCTAAACTTAACTATTGCTATTCCTTTAATTATCTCAACTTTAGTCGGTGCATCCGCAGCAGCTTTTATCTATCTCAATGAGAAAATTTCTAAGCCAATCAAATTAAAACCACAAGCAGTACAAGACTTTTTTGCTTATGACCTTTATACGGCTCAACTTTATCGCGTCACAGTGGTTTTTGCCGTAGGTTTAGTATCACAAATTGTCTATTGGTTTGATCGCTATCTAGTTGATGGAGTAATTAATTTATTTGGATTAGCCACCATCTTTAGCGGCGAAAGTTTAAAGTATAACGTTTCAGGACAAACTCAGTTTTATTTTCTTTCAATTTTGTTAGGAATAATTTTATTTGTTGGGGTTGTTTGTTTTCCTTTACTATCTCAAATTTCTGTAAATATCGCCTTTTAGGTGGTAGATATTGATATATTCTAGAATTTGAACCAAAAATTTAATTTAAATAGGAAGGTATAAATTGCTCGATACTCAAAAAATTAGCCAAGAACTATCTCGTCGCAAGTTAATGCAATTTGGTGCAGGTTTTATCGGTACAGCCACCTTAGCGAGTTTGTTAGGCTTAGAACTTAATGATCCCCAACCTGCTGTAGCAGAAAAATCTGAAGTAACAGGAGTTGATATGACTCCTGATCAAGCTTTTGAGAAATTAATGGAAGGTCATCAACGTTTTATTCAAAATAAAGCTACCAATACTAATCAATCTTTAAAATATTTACAATCAGTTTCTGAAGATCAAAAACCGTTTGCTGCTATTATTGGTTGTGCTGATTCTCGTTCCTCTCTGGAAGTTGTTTTTGACCAAGGTTTTGGCAATTTATTTGTGGTTCGTGATGCAGGTAATGTGGCAACAGCAGAAGAAACAGGTAGTTTGGAATTTGGGACTTTAGTGTTAGGTGCTAAAGTAATTATGGTTATGGGTCATTCTGCTTGTGGTGCAGTCAAAGCTGCTTTAGCAGGGGAAGAAGTTCCTGGATCAATTAGTAGTGTTTTGGCGCAAATTGAACCTGCTGTTAAAGATTTTAAAGGACAACAAGACGATAAAGAAGCGATGAGAAAAGCGACAGAAGCTAATGTTATTTATCAAGTGAATAAATTAAAAAAATCTCCTGTTTTGTCTGAATTAATTGCTAATAACCAGTTAAAAATTGTTGGTGGATATTTTAATTTTCAAACTGGAGAGTTAAATATCCTTGAGGCTTAAGTAATTTACCTTATTAGTTGCTAATCTTGTATTTTGTTACGAGAAGTATCTCATAATCATAAATCATAGATGGGTAGAGCAAAAGTAAAGCCCATCTGTGATCTTAAAAACCAGACTTAATTTTTGACTAAACTAAGCTGTCAGGTATTTAATTTGTTGCTTGAGATTGACGGGGTGACGGGGTGATAAAGAGACAGGGAGAGAGTTTAATGGTTTATTGTCTAAGGTCATCATACACAATTTAAATGCGTACAAGCTTACAAAAAAAATAGTAGAAAAAGTAAAAATGTTAGTAAAGAAAATTAATAAATCTTGTGAATTTAAAAAACTATTAATACCAAGAACAAGCACAATCAAAGATTAAGTAAAAAAATAAAAAAATAAAAATAAGGATAACAAATGCTTAGTTTTTTACTCTGGTTACCTGTAATTGGGGCTACTACCATCGGTTTTTTACCAGTCAAAATTGAATCCGATCGCCTCAGACAAATCACAACAGTTTTTGCAGTAGCTACTTTTGCTTGGACAATTTGGTTACTAACTCAATTTGATATAAGTAATACTGGCTGGCAATTTAGCGAATATTTATCTTGGGTAGAACCAATTGGTTTGAGCTATAGTTTGGCTGTTGATGGTCTATCATTACCTCTTTTAGCTTTAAATGGCTTATTAACTATTATTGCTATTTATAGTATTGGTGAAAATGTCGATCGTCCTCGGCTTTATTACTCTTTGATTCTGTTAATTAATGCAGGGATAACAGGAGCGTTAGCAGCCCAAAACTTATTACTATTCGTTGTTTTCTACGAACTAGAATTAATTCCTTTTTACTTGATGATTGCTATCTGGGGTGGCGAAAAAAGAGGCTATGCTTCGATTAAATTTCTTCTCTACACAGCCGTATCAGGATTATTAGTTTTAGCAGCATTTTTAGGTATTGGTTTTCTCAATGGTGCTACCAGTTTCGATTACAATACCATCACTACTCAAGGTTTATCTTTAAACACGCAACTGATTTTACTCACTGTATTGTTAATAGGATTTGGGATCAAAATTCCTTTAGTACCTCTTCATACTTGGTTGCCTGATGCTTATACTGAAGCTTCTTCGGCTGTAACCATTCTTTTGGGCGGAATATTAGCTAAACTCGGAACTTATGGGTTAATTCGCTTCGGTTTACAACTATTTCCTGAAGCTTGGTCAATTGTTGCCCCTGGATTGGCAATTGTCGGTACAATTAGTGTACTGTATGGAGCCTTAAGTGCGATCGCCCAGAAAGATATTAAACGCATGGTGGCTTATAGTTCCATTGGTCACATGGGTTATATTTTAGTAGCTGTTGCTGCTGGTACAGAGTTAAGTATTTTAGGTGCAGTAGCACAAATGATCGCTCATGGTTTGATTCTGGCTTTATTGTTCCATTTAGTTGGTATCGTCGAACGCAAAGTTGGAACTCGTGATCTAGATGTTCTCAATGGTTTAATGAATCCTGTGCGTGGTTTACCTCTCACCAGTGCTTTATTAATCATGGCAGGAATGGCAAGTGCAGGGATTCCTGGTTTAGTCGGATTTGTAGCGGAATTTATTATCTTTCAGGGTAGTTTTGCTACTTTTCCCATTGCTACTTTACTTTGCATTATTGCCTCTGGTCTTACAGCCGTTTACTTTGTAATTCTGCTTAATCGTACTTGTTTCGGCAAATTAGACAATAAATTAGCATATTATCCCCAAGTCAAGCGTTCTGAAACAATTCCCGCTTTTGTTTTAACTGTAATCATCCTTTTCTTAGGAATTCAACCCAACTGGTTATTACGTTGGATCGAACCAACGACAGATTTATTAGCGATTGATATTTCTCACAATCAAATTGAAAAAATTGCTGTTCAACAATTACCAGCAATAAATCATTTATTGAATTAGGAAATTTTGTGATGAAATCAACTTTATTTTTAACACTTTTGTCTATTGTTCCAGTGTTAACACTTCCAACCAAATTGTCTGCCCAAACTCCCATTGAAAACTTAGAAAACCGCGAAATTATTACTATTTCAGGTCAAGTAGAAAGCGTAGTCGGAAATAGTTTTATTGTTAGTGATAGAACAGGAGAAGTAATTGTGGATGCAGGCCCTCGTTGGTGGCATCAACTTGAATTAACTACTGGAGAATCTGTCACTGTGGAGGGGGAAATGGATGAAGGTGAATTCGATGCTTTCTTAATCACCCGTGAAAATGGTGAAGTGATGGATATTAGACCCCCTCAAGGGCCTCCTCCTTGGTCTGGAGGTCGCGGAAGAGATGTCAACAGATAAAGTGCAAGATTAAATAAGACAATAAGCAATCAATAATCAAAAATTGGTAAGGCGAGGCACACCCCACCCTACCAGTAAACTGCTCAGATAAACACTGATAAGAATCGAAGACAATAAGCAATCAACAATTAACAAAATCATGGTACAAACACCAATTAAACAATCTACAGCTAAACTTCCACCTTCTACTCATCACTTTGCTGATATCATTCATCGCCTCGAAGCTGGTGGATCGATGTTACCCGATACCCCAGAAAATTTGATGCAGATTATCGGTATTTATAAAGCCTATGCTGTACCGATGGATTTCTACTGGCGCGACTTATTATATATTGCCGAACGAGTATTTTTAGAACCATTGCCTTTCTTTAAATACTTCTTACCTCAAGAATATTTAGACTTACATAATCATTATGCTGGTGATGATGCTGATTTAAGAATCTGGCGCGGAGTCGCAACTGCCCATCCTGAGTTATTGGAATTTATGGAGAAGGGGAAAACTGGCAAAATGTCCAAACTTTTCCATCATCTCTATCACGATCGCATTAATATGGAGTTTGCTGAGGCTTGTATGCGGGCAATGCTTTGGCATGGTCGAGATATGGGTTGGGGTAAGTTTGATGCTTACTTAGATACAGAAGAGTATAAAGCGAATGCAGACAGGGCAATCAAAGCCTATTTTAAAAATAATCCTGCGATGTTGGGGTTATATAAAGTCTTTCCCGATATGTTTTTAGAACAAGTCAGACAATTATCTTACTATTCCAACCTGGGTTTATTTTGGGAAGTAATGGCACCAGTCTTCTTTGAAATGTCTGATATTTATGACGAAGGTGGATTTAAAGGTGTACCCGATGCGATGAATTTCTTGGTTAATGGGATATTTGCGATCGCAGGTCGTCCGATCTATCATCATGTATATGTTGGGGATGAATGCTACGAAATTATTCCTAAATCCAAAGGCTTTACCTGGTTATACGAGGCTGCTTTACCTTATGTAGAAGCTGTGTTTTATCGTACTGCCCCTTTCCGTGGTACTAAATCCTATAATGCCCAAGCTAAACAAGTCCCCGACGATCAAAAAGATTTCCACTATGGTATTTTATACGCTGATGTCTTCCCAGTGGGTACGGCTGGCATTCCTCCCACATTATTAATGGATGATATGTATCATTTTCTCCCCGATTATCTTCAGGAATACTATCAAAAACATTGTCGAGGTGAAGGAGATATTTTAATTCAGTTGGGAATTACTTTTCAGCGATCAATGTATAACGTAACCTCAGCAGTTATTCAAGCTTTGCGTCAAGCTTTATTATATCCCTTAGACGATCCTAATCCCAAACATTTACTCAAAAATCGTGCTTTTTTTGAAGCCCAAATGGATCGTTTCTTACGTCCTGAAGCCCGTTTACGAGATATTCAATCCCCAGATTATCGGTAGTAATGAGTAATGAGTAATGAGTAATTTTTAAACTTGCTGCTTATTACTTATTTTTAGTAGACTTCCTTTCAATTACCAACGTCTTTTGTTAATCTTTTAGGTTATGGGAAGTTAAATTCTTTTTGTCTAAAAATTAACTTAATGGAAAATCTCGTCATCTTTGAACACCAGCTAGCTATTTTTCCTGAAAAACCGCAGCATTTGGGAATTTTAACTACAGATAGTTTATTTTGGTGGCAGCATGGCGACAAACAACAGCTTGCCCTTCGAGATGTAGTGGGAGTTTCTTTGCTTAACCGAGAAAAGGATAAAGATCCTTGCTTAGTAGTACACGCTTATCCAGTAGTTAAGACTGGTTATTTATGCAAAAAACAGCAAAGAGTATTAAAAGAATACTGTTTTACTTGTCCTAATGAAGGGGTGCGATCGCAATGGCAACGGGCAATCAATAACACTCTAGAAGGTAAACCCCTAGATGCAATTATTCAACCTCGACATTTACAAATTATTATTAACCCTGTTAGTGGAAGGGGGCAAGCATCTCAGATATTGCAACAAGTTCGCCCTTTATTGGATCGTAGCAATCTTGAATATACCGTTACAGAAACTTTAAGTGCAGCAGATACCAAAAATTTAGTTTTTAACCTCAATCTTGCCAATACCGATGGTATAGTCATTGTCGGTGGAGATGGTACAATCCACGATGCGATCGCAGGTTTGATGAGTCGCTCTGATTGGGAAACCGCAATTAAAACTCCTTTGGGTATTATTCCTGGAGGCAGTGGCAATGGTCTAGGCAAAACTATCTTAGAATTAGCTGGAGAAAGTTACGATCCCCTTAATGCTGCGTTTTTAATTGTTAAGGGTAAACAACAACTCTTCGATATCGCTGCTATTCTACAGAATGATAAAAAGTATTATAGTTGTCTATCTTTAGCCTGGGGGTTAATTAGTGATGTGGATATAGAGTCAGAAAAACTCAAGTTTTTGGGTTCTTTGCGCTTCGATCTCTATGCTTTGATGCTGATTTGTTTAATGCGTACCTATAAAGGTAAGTTTTCTTTTATTCCTCATCCAGATTGCCAATTATCTCGACAATCAAAAATTTCACAACAGGGTGAATGGTACATAATTGAAGATGAGTTTATTTTTCTCTGGGCAATAAATACCCCCTGGGCTGCTCATGATATGAAACCTGCTCCTTATGCTCAATTAAATGACGGCGCGATCGATGTGTTAATTATGAGAAAAGGAACATCTCGTCTAGAATTATTGCAAGCACTGTTAGGGGTTGGTAAGGGTCAACATCTTTCTTTACCGCACATAGAATATTATAAAGTTCGTTCTTTGCGTTTAGAACCTTTAAGCAAAAAAGGTATCTTAGTAGTAGATGGTGAATCTGTAGACTATTCACCAATAGAAATGACGGCGATTCCTCGTTTGGCTTGTGTTAATTGTTAAGCTTATAGGATATGGAAAAAGCGACTTTTGGTGCTGGTTGTTTTTGGAAAGTAGAGGATGCTTTTCGTCAGGTAGAAGGCGTAGTGGCGACATCAGTGGGATACATGGGCGGAGATTTTCCCTATCCCAGCTATTTAGATGTGTTGTCGAGAATTACAGGTCATGCAGAAGTAGCACAGATTGAATACAATCCTCAACAAGTCTCTTATGACCAACTGTTAGAAATCTTTTGGTCAATTCACGATCCTACTCAATTAAATCGTCAAGGAGCAGATCGAGGCGAACAATATCGCTCGGTTATTTTTTATCATACTCAAGAACAGCAAATTGCTGCTATACGCTCTCTAAAACAACTTCAACAGTCTAAAAAGTTTGAGAGAGAAATTGTGACTCAAATTCAGCCGAACAAGGAATATTACTTAGCAACCGAAGAGCATCAACAATATTTACAAAAAAAGAAAATATCTAAGTCAATAACGTCTTAAATTTGACTATTCCAAATACTTTTACCCTCGTCGTCCTTAAAGCGATAAAATAATCCTTCATCTTTAAATTGATGTTCATCTAAAACATGATGAATAATACCTTTTTCTAACATTTTTTGACCGAGAGTAACTGCATCTTGGCGAGAGACTTTGACTCTTTGAACGATCCAATCTACAGCTTCATTCCCCAAAAAACAACGTTGATACAACTTTAATTTATGACGACGAGTTTTAATTTCTACTCCTTTTTCAGAACGCATTTCTAATCCTAGTTGTCGAAGACTAATACGATTAGTATCTGTTTGAGTTTTAGTCGTAGTATTAGAAGAATTTGAGGTAGCTTCAGGCTGTGAAGTTACTGTCCCATCTTCTGGCTTGTAGTTACTATTGTGCATCCAAATTCCAACACTAGTTGGATCTTTAACTAGTAATGTAGCAATTTGCGATCGTTCTTCATGATCTAAATATTCTTCTCGACATTCTTTGATAGCTGCTTCTAATTCTTCTTTCGGAAAGGATTTGACTTTGACAAAAACATTGCCATTGTAAATTATTCCTGATATTAACTTATCTTTGTCTTTGAGCTTACAGTATTTTACCTGTGTGTGATCCAAAAAGAGCATTGATAATTTTCTCCCTTACCTTCCCCTAAAAGTTAATTAATGAAATATCTTATCGACACTGTTATAACTTAAATTGTGGTTACTTTAAATCGTGGTAATTATTGAGAATTATTTTTTTGCACAACGACCACTTCAGTATATTCAAAATTATTGGTACTGTCTTTAACTAAAGGGTAATTTTGTTGGTCTAAATTTAGCCAGTCGCGATTACCCGAAGGGTACGCTGCGCGATTGGGCTTAGGAGTATAGTAGGTTAATATATATTCTTGACCGATTCTCTGCTTGGTTTCTCTCTCTACTTCTCCCTCCCATTGGGTTTTAGTGACTAAAATTATGAGTTGATTGGCTAATTCAGGAATAGCTTTGGCTACTTGTCGTCGATATATTTGATCTAAACTGCCAAAGGGAGAGTCCATCACAATTGGAAAAGTGCTGCTATCGTAACTTACTAATGTATTACGTTGACTCCACTGTCTAACGCGGTCAATAATACCACCGATAAAGGATAAACTTAAAATTTGATTTTCTCCAGTAGAAGCAGCAACAGGTACTTCTACTCCCGAGGTATTTTCGACTAAAGTTAGCTCGTAATTACAACTAAGTTTGGGAATGTAGGGAGTAAATGAAATAAAGCTAAATATTTCCTGAACTTTTTCTTCTAAAGCTAGACGAAATTGCTGTTCTAAACGGCTTCTTACTTCATGTAATCTGGTAATTGATTCTTGAGTTATATTAATACGTTTTTGAGCGAGTTTTTGTTTGGTTTCTGTTAGTTTTTGTTTGGCAATTTTAGAAGTTATTTTAGTTAGTTGTGCCTGATAATCACTCTGTTGTTGTTGATTTTCTCCTTGTTCTAAAATTAAGCTTTTAAGTTGTTCTTCAATAAGCTCTATTTTCTGCTGTAGCTGTTGAATATTTTGATTAGGATAGCTTTTGAGTTGTTTATTGACTCTTGCTATTTCAGCCTCAAGATGATTAAGTTGTAAATATTGATGATTAATTTCACTTTGTTGTAGATCTAGTTGTTGCCAAAAATCATTTGCTTGCGACTCAATTTTAGTCATCTGAGTTTCTAAGCGAATAGCTGACTCTTCAATATTTTTAATTTCAACTCGTTTAAGCCAAGATTTGACATTATGATATGCATCAGTATCAGGTTCTAAAGTTGTACCACAAAGACAGTGTTGCTGTGCAAGTAACTGTTGAATAAATTCTTGTTTTAACCCAGTCGATATTTGACCGCGATCGCGTAATTGTTGGATTAAATCTAAAAATCTTTGCGTGAGTCCAGGCAAGAAAATGAGATAACTTGTTTGCGATAATTGTTTTTTAAGCTTCTTTTTACTTTGAATTATCTCTTTTTTTACTTCACTCTGCTGCTGTAATAATTTAGTTTTCAAAGTTTGTATTTGAGCAGCACCACTAATCTCTAATAACTGCTGTGATAAATGCGATTTTTGTTGTTCTAATTGTTTAATTTTGGTAATAATTGCCTGTAGTCGGTTAGCTAAATTGTCTCTGGATTGTTCTAATTTAATCTGCTCTTTTAGTAATTGCTTAGTTTGAGCATCCCCTAAATCTTGTAATTCTTCTTGTAAAGTTCTTTTGGCTTTTTTAAGATGTTCAATACTCCGATCTAAAACTTTAACCCCTAATAATTCTTTAGTATCTTCAGCAATATTATGATGCTGATTATGACGAAAAAAACCATCAATTCTTTCCCCGTCAAAGAAAAAATATTGATGTAAACTACTAGGCAGAATTCTCTCGATAATATCTTCAGGCTCTTCTAAAGGCGGATACCAACGTCCATCCTCCGCAGCAACCAGCATAAATAGTTTCGTTGGGCTATATTGAACTTGCTGCTCTGGTGTTTTATGAGCATAACATTTACGCTTGAGTTGATAAAGCTTGCGATCGCGTTCAAATTGCAATTCTACCCAACATTCCACCGCTTGTTCTGTTTGAGCTTCGGCGATCGCTCTTTGATTGATTAAAAGTTCTGGGGAAGCAAACGCTGCTGTAAATTTTTCGTATAAAACCCAAGTAAAAGCATTCAGAATTGAGGTTTTTCCTGCTCCATTATTGCCATAAATAACGGTTGTATTTTGTTGTCCACTAGCAAATTTTATCGGTGGACTTTGGCTATAAAATTGTCTAAAGTTGCATAATTGCAGGTATTTTAATTTCATTGGACAACTTTTTTGATAATCTTTAAAATATCTTCATTAATATTTCGCGGAGTTTTTAAATACAGTTTGTCTTTTTCTAATTGTAGGACTTGTTCAATAATTTGTTTCACTGGTTCTGGAGCATTTTTAATTGGTTCTTGAATGGAATTTAAATCATAATTATCACTATTTTTTAAACTGTTATTCATCTTTTTGGTTAATTAAATAAAGTTAATAAAAACTGCTACAAGTATAGTATAAGTATACCTATTAAATGAATCAAATAATAGTATTAAAAGTAATAATCTGCGTATTATCGCTTAATTTAACCGTTAGAAATATAGTGTTTGAGCCAGCGAAAAGTGCGATCACCTTGATTTTGACTTTTCAGATATTCTCTTAAGTAAGTTTTTTCAAGGCAGCAAGGGCATGGAGTTGTATTTTACGATCTTCTACTGTTGTTAGAAATTCTAAAGTGGTTTGAACACAATTACAGCGTAGTTCGCCTAACGATGTAGCTAAAGCCTGCATTACTTGAGGAGAGTTTGATTGATGCTTGTGTTGCTGCCAAAAATTTACTAACACCTGTGCAGCTTGAAGCTTTAATTTTGGAGAGTTAATTCTACCCAAAACAGTAATAATTTCTTGAGTTACTAAATCCTCAGAATTAATTAATGCTTGCTGTAAATAATCAATCGCCGAACTAAGTTCACTCCAACCTAAAGCTTTAACTAAATCTAGTTTTAAAACTGTGGGAGTTGTTGCTGCTTGCAACACATTAAATAAAGCATTTGTTGCCTCTTGGTGCTGCATTCTGCCCAAAGATATAGCTGCTTGACGACACACTTCTAAGTTTAAATCATACAATAGAGGTTGTAAGTGAGTAACTAAATTTAATTCAGCGCAGAGATCAGGGCGAAATCCCAAAGCGATCGCAGCTTCTTTTCTGACATTACTAACAGTATCTTGTAATGCTTGAATCAAAACTGGTGGAATACGGGAATCATGAAAGCTACCTAAAGCTTTAATCGCAATTACTCTTAATTCTGGTTGCTTATCTTGAGCAATATTTAGTAAAGGTTCAATAGTTTCGATGGTGCGGATATAAGATAGGGATTGAACAGCTAAGAGACGATACTCAGGTTGAGCTAATAATTCAATTAAAGCCTTGATCGCACTATTACCAATTTGAGTTAAAGTTTTACCAGCGATCGCTATTAATTCTTGATCTGTAGTTTGCTGAAGTAACTCTACCAAAGTTAGAACAACTGTTTGGGTTTTAAACTGTCCTAAAACTTGGCAAATAAACCAACGTATATCGACTTCAATGGTCTCATCTTTGAGTAGCTTAGTTAGAGTAGGAATAATTTTCTGTCCAAATAAAGGCAATAACTTAGTAATTTCCCATTTATGCTGAAAATCGCCTTCAAAGAGCATTGTTAATGCCAAATCAAATGCTAACTGCCAATCTGCTTCTAAAAGCAACAATTCAGCTTTTTTAGTAGTTTTATTTTGGGGTAATAATAGGAGATAGTGATTAACTTCTAACCAATTTTGTTCCTGTGCTGCTGCTAAACCGAAATTGAGTATTGCCTGTACATTAGTTGGTGATTGATTCGGTGCTGTTTCTGATTTAATTTGGCTCACGCGATCGCTACTCTCACATTTATAATTAAGAATCTTGGACAACTGCCAAGTAAATTATCGTCATAATTTTTATTATGATTTTATTTTCTGCTGCTATTTGGTAGCATAGACCACTGATAATCAATCAATATGTCTAAAAAGAATGAAATTCATGCAATTTGAGCATCAAAATTATTTTTCAGCATTGTTATAGTTGCGCAATGATTTAAAACAATTAGATTTAATAATTCTCCCAGTCCCCTAGTCCCCTAGTCTCGTAGTCTCCCAGTCGACCTAAACCATTTTATAATGATGCAACGCCTATTTCTCTTGTCGGGTGGAGTAAAAACAAACAATGAGCAATGAGCCTCAAACAATTGTGATCAAGATTGGTACTTCTAGCCTCACACAACCAACAGGTCAAATTGCGATCGCCACTATCGCTTCTCTAGTCGAAACTCTCAGTTATTTAAGTTCTCAAGGACATCGTGTAGTTTTAGTTTCTTCTGGTGCTGTGGGAGTCGGCTGTGCCAGACTCAACCTCACGGAAAGACCTCGCAAAATGGCTTTAAAACAAGCTGTGGCAGCAGTAGGACAAGGGCGTTTAATGCGTATTTATGATGATCTCTTTAGTAGTTTACAACAGGCGATCGCGCAAGTTCTGTTAACTCGACGAGAATTAATGGAACGATCCACTTATGTCAATGCTTCCAATACCTTCAGAGAACTGCTAAATCTGGGAGTGATTCCCATTGTTAACGAAAACGACACCATTGCTACAGAAGAATTAAAGTTTGGCGACAATGACACTTTATCTGCTTTAGTGGCTAGTTTAGTCCAGGCAGATTGGTTATTTTTATTAACCGATGTAGACCGAATGTATTCTGCCGATCCCAAAACAGTTCCCAATGCTCAACCAATCAAACTAGTTAGTAGCGACGAATTTGAGCAACTACAGGTAAATGCAGGCTCTAGTGGCTCTCAATGGGGTACAGGGGGAATGACAACTAAATTAGCAGCAGCACGTATTGCTACTAGTACAGGAGTCAGAACCGTTATTACTCAGGGAAAACAACCACAAAATATTCTCAAAATTTTGCAGGGAGAAGATCTGGGAACACAATTTGAACCCCAACCGCAAACTGACAATGCTCGCAAACGCTGGATTACCTACGGTTTAATCCCTATGGGCAAATTATATCTAGATTCTGGTGCAGTAAAAGCTATTAGCCATCAGGGAACATCATTATTACCTGCGGGTATTATCGCTGTCGAAGGTGAGTTTTCTGCCTCTGATGCTGTACAACTATGCAATCAAGAAGGTGTAGAACTAGGAAGAGGTTTGGTTAACTATAATAGCAGCGAGATTAAACAAATTAAAGGACATCATTCTAATGAAATTGTGGCAATCTTAGGTTACGATGGGGCAGATACAGTTGTACATCGTAATAACTTAGTCATGCAAGTCAGTGAGCAGTGACCACAAAGGATGAAGAATAAATTATGAACAATACTAGACGCAGTTTATTCTTGTTCTAGAAGACGACATAATTTTTGATTAATGATTAAATAATGTTAACAGGATTAAATCATCTAACTTTATCAGTTTCTTGTTTAGAAACATCGTTTAATTTTTATACTCAAACTTTAAAATGTAAGCCTCTGGCTAGATGGAAACATGGTGCATATTTACTGGCAGGGGATTTATGGCTATGTTTATCTGTAGATGTCAATCTTCTCAGCAAAATGTCTTCAGATTATATTCATATTGCTTTTACTGTTTTACCAGTATCTTTTAATTATTTTCTTCATAATATTGAGGAGTTAAATCTCAAGTTATGGAAAACAAATACCAGCGAAGGTGACTCGCTTTATATTCTCGATCCTGACAATCATAAATTAGAACTTCATGTAGGTGACTGGCAAACTCGTTTAGCAGCAACTAAAGAAAACCCCTATGAAGATATGATCTTTTACGTCTAAAGAGCGAGAATTAAATAACTTACACATTAAGGGGGAACAAACGTTACAACTGCACAACCAACTAACAACAGCGTCAGCAAGCCATTTTGTCCAAAGTGATTATCATTGTGGCACAATGGGATAGAAGCGATCGCCACTATCGTTTCTCTCGTCGAAACTCTTAGTTATTTAAGTTCTCAGGGGCATCGTGTAGTCTTAGTTTCTTCTGACCAAAAATGATGAAGAATGAATTATGAATAGTGACAGAAGATATTTAGATAGTAAACTGTGGTTTAAGCATATAGTCAGGTTGAGCTATGCCAAAAAACTTGAGCATTGCTGGTGCATACTCTAGATAATCAACAATATCCTTAGTTTTACTACTAGTTAGGCTATTATAGACAATTAAACTGCCCTCTGGGCAATGTCTACCTGAATGGTGATCTTCAACTCGAATCTGTCGAAAACCTAAATCCACATGGCTAAAACAGTTACCTTTAATCCAGAATTGATCGGTACTATCGTTTAAATTAGTTGAGAGGGTAATTACTTGATGGTTTAGGTCTATTTCCAGCCAAATATTTTTTAAGTATTGCTTAGATTCTTTGATAGTTTGGAAACATTCTTGCGCTTCCTTTTCAGAAGTAAAATTTAAGCTGTATTGAGGAATCATTGCTGCATCGACTTGATAGTCATATTGTTTACCTTCACAGAGCAAATTTAGCAATTTTTGAATATTTTCCAGTTTGTAGAAATACATGGGAGTTTCTGTCAATTTCTCATTCGCAGCTTGTCCCATACTACTTACTAAAATAAGCGATCGCTCTTGTTGCTGACAATATTTTATTAATCGCCGTAAAAAATTGTCTAGTAAATCTAAAGATACTAGAATTTCTGAAGAATATTTGTCCATCCACTGTTGATTGTAAAGTTTGAGACTATAGTCTTCGGGAAATAAGCCATACCAATAGCGGTGCATATTAGCAGCAATATGGTTAGTGAAAAAGATCGCTAAATCAACATCTTTGGATTGCAGTTGTTTGAAAAAAATATCTGCTAATAAAGTAAACTGTAAATTCCTTAGTCTTTCTTTATTAACTTTACCTGTTTTAATTCGAGCGACAAGGCTAGCAGCATCTAACAAGGTTTTAGACTTTATACCCAAAGCAGGAGATTTAACTAGAGTTGCAACCGCTTTCTGGCGAGGGAATTTGAGAGTTGTTGCTCGACCATTTTCAGATGTAGCACTGATATTTAAAGCCTGAAAATCTTGAAAAATTTCGGGTTTGGTAATATTGTTGCTGGCAAAACAATCGGGAATGACAAATTGATAATTACTCTTGTCGATATAGCTATCTGCTGGGGAGGAATGCAGCGTATTAATTAAGCCCACATTAAAACCACTTTCAGCTACTAATTTCCAATATAGGGGATAGCGATCGGGTTTGGGATCGTTATACCAATGAATTTGATGCTGATCATATCCTACCCCAATATTTAATGAACCCCAAGTCTGGGAAGGATACAAAAAACTTTCTTCTACATCTTTTGCTTCTGTTTTGAGTACCAAAGATTCATTTAATAATTTGGCGATAGTTGAATTAGGCTTTAATTCTTGATAGTGGTTTAAAACTTTTAAAGGAACTTCATTAATTTCAATAACAACAGCTTTTTGATTCATCTTGGTAATTTTAAACTAACCGTCTAAATTGATATATATCATGTTACTATTAAACTATTTTTTTATTAAGTAAAAATACTTAGAATCTTAAAATAAAGTTAAAATTTTTCGTAGAGCGATCGCTTTATATACACAGATATAAAGTTCTTTATGTATCGAAGGATAAAGTGAGCCGAAATTAACGCAAACTTCACGCTACTATAAAGACGCAGCCTACGTTCCAAGCTAAAAGAGTTAGTTAATCGAGCAATATGATTGAGCCAAAAATAAACCTTACTATTCTTAAAAAACACCTTAAGACTTGCTCTCAGGAAGAATTGCTTGTTGATATTGCTGAACTCTACAAAAGATTCCAACCCGTAAAAGACTACTATCAAATTAAACTCCATCCCCAAGACGAAACCCAAGTTGCAGCCAAATACAAAAAGATTATTGAAGATGAGTTTTTCCCCTCTCGTGGTTTCGGTAGAGCTAGGTTATCAGTCGCCAAAAAAGCCATTACCGAATACAAAAAAGTTACTAAAACAGCTACAAGTTTGATAGATGTCATGCTGTTTTATGTCGAACAGGGAGTGAGATTTACCGATGCCTATGGTGACATTGACGAGCCATTCTATATCAGTATGGAAACGATGTATGAGAAAGCTGTTAAAGAAATTATCAAACATAGACTCAAAGATACTTTTCAACAACGCTGCTACAAAATTGTCTTAGATACCTCAGAAATGGGCTGGGGATTTCATGATACTTTGAAGGAAATATATCAAGAGGCTTTTTAGCGATCGCTAAATAATAAACAGTTAGCAATTATTTTTTACTAGAGCGATTTTTTCGACGCGCTTGCTTCTGCATCTTTTTCTTAGCTTTCTTCTTGGATTGATTGGATTTTTTTCGAGGAGTTTGGAGAGATAGATCAAAATTTCCTAGTCCTAGAGGTTGATTTTTGGTCTGCTTAAGTCTTTGCTCACTAAAACAAGCCCAATTTTCTAATTCTTCTATCGTATTTTCAATTGGAGAATAGTAGGAATTATCGCGAAGTTCCTTTAAAGTACCATCTAACCCTAGTTCAAGGTAATATTCGATATCTTCATAACTGACAAAAAATGGTTCAACCAAATCCGACTCAAAAGCTTGGTCGATATATTGCTTAATTTCCAGAGGATAAAGTTTAGCACTATTAATAATTAAATCAGTCCAAAAATAATCAGGTTCTGTTTCAGAATTGGGATCTTTTTCTAGTCGCGTCCTGAACAATTCCCCGAAATACTCAATGACCAACTCTCTAGAAATAACTCCTTGAGCAACCAAAACCATTAAAGCGTGTAAACCTGCACCTCTAACAAATTCATTGACTTGTAAATTTTCTATCAGTTGCTTAAGGGGTTCAATATTGCCGTCACTAACATTAGCAAGGATTCTGCCTAAATGCTCAGTAACAACATCTCCAGTGACATCTAATGGTGTATCTCCAGGAGTTGAGAAAAACTCAATGATCAAAGGATAAGCTTTCGTTTCCCTAAATTGCGCCAGTAAAAATAGGGCATGGATATGTAACCAATAGTCAGGAAGATCTAATAACCCCTCTAGGTTATCTTTCCATTTTTCTAAAGTCTCTAATAGTAAAGGGGTAATGGCTTCTCGATTTTCTATTGCTTCTTCTAAAGCTTGGCGGGGAAATTTTCCTGTATAGTTTTCTAGTTCGGCTATTATTTTTGTCAATTCCATCTCAAAAAAAGCCTACCCAAATCATAACCACAACAAATCCTTAACAAAAAGCTCAAAATCCTACAGCATTATACTAAATCATTTTGCACCCCTACGAAAGCAATGTTTAAAATCTTCTTTCGTATTGCACTCTAACTTCTTCTAAAGCGTAATTATAGGTTGAGCGCACAGAGGAATCTTGATCTAATTCAATAATGCCTTCAAAATTGGGAAGAACTCGCAGATAATCCAGACCAACTTGTTGACCAATACCTACTACCGTATCGTCTACTCTATAAAATACACTACGACGAATGGGAGCAATTACAAACTGATTTACTCCTAAATCAAATAATTCTGCCTGACTGCTATTTCTAACCTGATCAGCAAAGGCTAAAAACTCCTTACCAAATAAGCCAATCAGTTCACCTTGGCTACGGGAAGGGACACTGGTTAACGCTACTGCTGGGGAATTAATAATTTGATTTTGATTATTATCATCGCCAATTAAAACAGTTTTATTAAAACATTCAGTTAAACGGTTGAGTTCCTTGTCACTGTAGTATTGATTGTTTTCGACTAAAGGAGTATCGCTGGGACGAATATTGCAATCAGCATTTTGTTGTCCTAAGCTGGGTAATATTTCGCTTGTTTCTCCTAAGACATTGAGGAAGACGGTGATTGTATCTGCATTGTTAGCCCTCGAAAGAGGAGCGGGAATTTCATTCGACTCGGGTTCTAGCAAACTAGTATCTTCTTCTTCCACTTCTGTGATTTCTGTTTTCAAGACAATATCGAGACTAGGATTAAAAACTCCAGCTTGGGGAGTAAAGATAATTGTATTTTCGCGATCGCGAGCTAGATTAAAAGTACTACTAAGTAAATCTACATCTGCTTTAGTCAAGGTTAGTTTTCCTTTGGGTCTAATATTAGTAGGTTGATCTGCTGTGCCGTTGAGAGTCAAACCGCCTTTTACTTGAAATTCATACAAGGGAGTTTGCTGTAATCTAAAATCTTTTAAGTTAACTTGCAAATCTTGCAGTGTCGTAATTATTCTAGATTGAGCAGAGGATTTGGGCTTTATGCTTGTAGCTTTGGTTAGTGCCTTTGCACCAGAAGCTAGATTATTTGTATTTGTTTCGCTAGGGGCTAAAGAGGCGACATTTTGAGTTGTTGGAGTGTCAGTTTTAGGGATAGATACTTCACCGTCTTCGAGGTTAACTTTACCGCTAACTATTGGTTCTAAAGATGCGCCTGTAACGGTAACATTACCTTGAATTCCGCCTTGGTAAAGTTGCTCAATATTAATATCACCTTGGGGAATCTCAACAGTAAGAGGGTTATCTAAGTTTTTAACTGCCGTGAGAATGGGTAATTTACCTGTAGCTGAAATATTTTTGTCGGCAAAAGTTCCATCTAGGGTTTCGACATTAACTATTTGATTGTCGAGGGTAATTTTACCTGTACCACGAAAAGGCTCAGTGAAAAAAGGCGTTTTGATAGCTATATTAGCATTTTCAAGGTTCACTAGCCCTTTAGCGTCTAAATCATAAATTATGCCTTTTCTATTAAAGTCTAGGCGAGCGTTAGCTTGTAATTGAGCATTACCTTCTCCCCCAATCCAGTTAAGATAGTTTTGACTCAGAGCATCTAAGAAAGCAAAGGCTTCTTTATCGAGATTGACATTAGCTGTAAGGCGATCGCTTTTACCTGGGATAATCGGATAGGGTACGGCAGCTTTTACCTGAATAGCATCAGGAGCAGTGGTGTTAAAAGCTAAATTACTACCGTCATAATCGAAATTGCCAGCAATTTTGGCAGGTAAGACATTACCGTTATACGCACCTTCAGTAAAGGCAACTTTACCTGCTACCTCTGGTTGACTGGGTGTTCCTTGTAGAGTTCCAGTAGCATTAATTTCCCCTGCCAGATCTACAGGAATTGCCACAAAATTACTAATATTATCGATAGTTAAATTTGCGATCGCAAATTTTGCGTCTGTTTGTTCGGGAGATAACCTCCCTTTAAGAGAAAAAGCTGCTTCTTGGAATTGAATCATTGCTTGTTCTAGATTCACTGTTGTTCCTTCAAGCTTCCCTGCAATTGCTAGTTTGGGAATGGGAATAAATTGTGCTTCTTCGCTAACTAAACCCAGAGGAGGAATAATATTAGGATAGGCTTGTTTTGGTTGCCACTGCCAGTTAGTCCCTGAAACTCGAAAATCAGCTTTTGGGGTTTGAATTGTACCACCTAAGATGATTTTGCCAGCATAGCGACCATCTATGTTTAATTTTGTGGGTATAGTACCTGTTTCTCTCGCTTTAGCATTGGCTTGAATTTGGCGATTAACTCGGCGTAATTGGTTGAGTTTACGAGCTATTGATTGATCTACGGTTTCTTTTTCAGGTGCTGGTTTGACCGCAGCAGGGGAGGCATAATCGGGAATATTAATCAGCTTGACCACATCTTCAATGGTAAACCAGCGTAGGGTAGTTAAAGCGTCTTGAATATAGGCTTCGGGAATATCTAATTGACCGTCAATTGCTCCAGACTGGAGATCTAAAGCTGCATTAAGATTATACTGGCTATCACCTAGTTCTAAGGAAGCAGTGGTTATTTCTACTCTATTTCGCTCAGGTTGGTAGTTGAAATTTGCCTGAAGTTGATTAGCCTGAACATAACTCAATCCTGGATTAGCAATCTGAATATCGCCTCTGGCTGCTAGAGTATAAAGATTTAGGTCAATTTCGCCTGTGGTTGTACCTGTGATCGCACCTTCAACACCTAATGCTTTAGCTGGAGTAAGGTTAAGTAATTCCAGGGGAAAATTATTAATATCCAGAGAAAATTGCTGATTATTGCGATCGCCCAAAGCAATAACTGGTTGCTCCGCATCTTCTTGACGTATTTCTAAATTAGTAGGTAAATAGGGCAGGCGACAGTTTTTTGCTTTACAAGGAACAGCACCAGCAGCAATAATGTCTTCTCTTCCTTGCAGATTTAGAGCAATTGCCTCGCCTGGTTTTACACCCAGTTTTCCTGCTATTACAGGCTCAAAAGCTATATCGTTAAAGCCAAAATCTAGTAGACGCAAGTTGCCAGTTAAATCGATATTACCAGGTTTATTAGGAGCAGATATTAACTGTTTACCTAAAAATTGACCTTGAAAGTCAGCTTTACCTCTAAAATTAACGTTTTCAGCTACTAATTGATTATTTTGAGTCCTAGCATTCAAAAACTGATCGATAGGTAGCCGCTCAAAATCTAGGTTAGCTGCCACATTGAGATTAGTATTAGCAACATCTAAGTTACTGGTAATATTAGCCAGAATTAAATCGCCTTGAGCATTGAGCTTTTGGACACCAGAATTGACTGCTAATTGGTTAACGGCGATCGGTACACTCTTTGCCTGTTCAATTATAGGCTGAATATTTCCTGTTAAAACTGCTTGAGCATCAATATTATCTACCTTAACTGAAGCTAAATTCTGAGGAGCAAATTTATCTAACAGTAATTGCGAACTAATATTATCTGCATCTAGATTAGCCTGCCATTGATTATTATCCAGATTCGCGATCGCATTTACTACTCCGTCAGCAACATCTAAAGCAGCATCTACACTTGCATCAAAGCTACTCAAATCTCGGTTTTCGGCAAAGGTTAATAGTTGTTTTAGTTCGCCTGTAGCGGATACCTGACTAGATCTGACACTAACTGGAAGTGGTAACTTGGGTGCAAAACGATTTAAGTTAATCTCGCTAGTATTGGTATTTGCCTGAATTTTACCTGAAGCAATCTGACTATTAACTGCTACTGCTTCCCCATCTACCTGTAAATCTAAATCCGCCTGGGCTGTTAAGCTATTTAAATCAGGATTTTTAGCTAAGGCTAGTAATTGTTTTAATTTAACCGAAGAATTAATTTCACCAGCTTGCAACGATGCTGGGACAGTTAAACTAGTTAAGAAAGGATTTAGCTCAATATTACTAGTAACTGCTTTGGTCTTAACTTGCCCCGAATTTAACTGGCTATTAACGGCAACATCCCCACCGTCAACATTTAAATCCAGATCGACAGTTCCTTGTATTCGATCTACATCTAATTGAGCTAATCTACCATTAAATTTAGCTTGGGCAGTCTCTACCGCCACAGGACGATTGAGGTTTAAATTGGGTTGGTTAAATGGTGTCAGAAAAGGAGTTAAATTAAAATCTTGAGCATCTACCTGGGCTTGCCACTGTTGATTATTTAAATTAGCCTCACCTGTAACCTTAGCTTGACCATCTCCGTAAGTAATTTTAGTTCCCTGGAGAGCTAATTTTTTATCGGCAAAAGTAACCTCACCTGTTCCAGCAATGTCTTCTAAATTATTGGCACTTGCTTGGGGTATATTCCATTTAACTAAAGCTTGAGGGTTATCTACTGTACCATCAACCAGTCCTCGTGCTTGTAGTTTCCCTACTGTCACCTTGGGAGGTAATTGATAATAAGGGGAAATTAGATCTTGAGTCGGTAAATCTGCTTGGAAACTAAATAACAGAGGCATCTTAATCTTTTTAAGATCTCGATTTTCCTCTAAAGCTTGCTGGATATTAGTTTCAATTGTCCCTTCGGCAATTACATTACCCCCAGCAACAGGAGTAAGTTTTAGATTCTCTAAGACAACTTTGGCTAAATCAGCCCGAAAATTAGCAATTACTTGCTTAAATTGGGTTTTATTTACGGTTATTGTTTGAGTATTATTAATTTTACCGATTACTTTCGGTTCTTTAATTTCACCTTGTAGTTGTAATTTTGCTGCTACTTCCCCTGCCAAATCTACAGGTAACTGTTGAGTTAATTTACTAGGCAAACCAGCTAAGGAAAAAGGCAGAATATTTAAATTTAAATCATAACCACTGTCTAAGTTTACTTGACCCGCTACTTGAGCCGTAATATTTCCCAAAGTCGCCTGAGTTTTTCTAACTTGAGCATTACGACCACTTAAGTTTAACTGAGATCTGGCTGTAACAGGACTATCTAAATCTGTTGCTTCTCCAGTCACATTTTGCAGATTAACTATACCTTTGAGATTGGCAGCCGTAATTTCTTGCAACGAAGGGATATTAATATCCAAATCAGCATTCAATTCTCCGCTAGCGAAGTTTACAGGTAAGTTGGGGAAAAAAGTAGATACTCTCGACAAAGCCAAATCCTTTACCAACAATTTAGTATTGGTTGAGCCAGTTTTGAGGCGAGTTTCCCCCTGAATACTTGCTTGTGCCTGTTCAATATTTGCAGCTAAATCATAAGCAATCAATTCTTTTGCCTGATTTAATCTACCACTGCCGTCTACTTTAGCTTGTATAGGATTTTGTTGATAAGGGACAGCAGTAATATCAGCTTGTTCAACATCTAGATCTACGTCATAGTAAATTAAAGGCTTTTTATCTTCTTTCTTAGGAGGTAAAAAATCTAGGTTAATCCATTCTCCATTTTGTTCTTGTTCCAAATAAATATCTGGCTGAACTAAACTGACATCTAGAGGTAAAGTACGTCGAAATAAAACAGGAATCAGATTAAATCCAACCTTAACCTCCTCCACTGTAACTTTATCTGGATCTTTAGCAGTAGCAGGAATTACCGTCTTACCAAATTCAATCCCCCCCAGAGAAAAGCCTTTTACTTCCCCCAGATCAATTGGACGTTGAATAAAATTACCAATCTCAGTTTCCAGAAACGGTGGTAACTTCTTTTTGACTAATACTTGAGTTCCCCAATAACCTAAACTACCAAAAGCTGCGATCGCAATTACCCCTGTGGCTACTGTTTTAGGCGAAGATTTGAGTTTATTAACTAACCGCTTAAAAGGGTTTTGCTTCTCTGGTTCAGGACTAGGGGGTTGATTGATTGTAGTCATTGTTTAATTGTATTCAGTAGCCAATTTATCTCACCGTAATTGAAAATAAATAAAAATAAATTAAACAAAAATAATATCTTAGATGTAACAATTTTAACCTCTCTCCTCAGAAGTAGAAAGAGATTGGTTGAAGGATGAGGGATGAAGAATGAGGGAATAGGTAAAGAAGTAATAGTTTAATCTACTATACTTGAATGACCAGCAATGATCTGCCATGTATCTTGAGGCGATAACCCTTCGGGTACGCTTCGCGACCGCGACCAAACCCTGGTAAATCGAAAATTTCCACCTGTTGGTGTGCCTTCATAACTCCCTGATAATTGCATTTTTACTGCTACAATTGCCACATCATTTTTTAAGAGAATATGTCGCTCAAAAGGCTCTATCGATGTCAGCTTCAAAGCTCCAGACTTATGACCAGCAAGATCTTCTGGTTTTCCTATCCATTGACCGAGATGATTGGTAAAAATTAATTCAGGGGCTAATAATTCGTCTAAGGCTTGCACATCAGAATTGAGCATGGCTTGTCTCAGCTTTTCCTCTGCTTCAACTATTTGTTCTTCAACCTTGTTGTCCATGTTAGTTTTGCTTAAAGAATTTATTTTTATATGATCTAGATATTAGAGCTTATAGCTAACAACAAAAAAGCTTGTTTATTAAAAGAGGAGAAATATAAATATGCGAATGTTACACACTATGTTGCGAGTGGGCGATTTAGATAAATCTCTGGCTTTTTATTGCGATATTTTGGGTATGCAGCTTTTAAGACGTAAAGACTATCCAGGCGGAGAATTTACCCTGGCTTTTGTCGGTTATGGTGACGAAAAGGAAAATACTGTAATTGAATTGACTTATAACTGGGGTGTCGAGAAGTACGATTTAGGTGAAGGATACGGACATATTGCCCTGGGTGTGGATGATATCTATGGTACTTGCGATCGCATTAAAGCCCAAGGTGGCAAAGTCACTAGAGAACCAGGCCCTATGAAACACGGTACTACGGTAATTGCCTTTGTTGAAGATCCTGATGGCTATAAAATTGAATTGATTCAATTGGGTACACAGGGTTCAGCACAGAAAGAGGCTGTTGCTACAGCTTAAAAAGGATGAATTATGAAGGATGAAGGATGAGGAATATATTTTACCTAAGGATCGGCTGACTGAAGTTTACGAGTTGCGATCGCACCTGAAATACCACACATGATAATAGTCATAATCAGTACGATAACAGCCCTAGATGCAGGTAAGACTATAGTTCATTGCGAGCAAGTTATTTTATGACTAAACCGTTTAGTTTAATTAAAAATATTTAAAAACTAAACCGAGTAGTTTAGCAATAAGCGATTGTAAGCTGTTACGCATTCAAACTGCATATTATTCGTATAAGGAAAAAACTCTTAAACTCTCTCCCAGTCTCCCAGTCAGTCATAACAAGTAAATTAAATGATTAACAGCTTATCCCGATTAAATAATTAAGTAATGTAAATAAAGTATTAGTGTATGTACTCGCAAAAATTGTTAAAGTTTGTTACGTAATATTTAATTATTGTTATCGAATTGTGTCAAATCAGGTGTTTGGCGGATTTTGAGTAACGTTTTTTGATAAATATACTTTACATAAGAATTTTGGCTGGGTAGGTAAAGAGCGAGCTTACCCTGAATAACCTGTTCAAATCGCCACTATTTTAAGGAGAGTCAAGTTATATGTTCACCCAGGTCAAGTCCACCGTTCGTCACGTTAAACCAGATGCCGTTAACGGACGCGATCTACTCAGGGTGGTCTATGTCGTTTTAGAGCCTCAGTATCAAAGTACCTTGACTGAAGCAGCTAGAGCGATTAATAGTAATAATCCCCATTTAGCCGTTGAACTCAGTGGCTATTTAATCGAAGAGTTAAGAGATGAAGAAAATTATAATAATTTCAAAAATGATGTTGCCCAGGCAAATATATTTATAGCCTCTTTAATATTTGTCGAAGATTTGGCACAGAAAGTTGTCGAAGCAGTTACGCCTCATCGAGATAACTTAGATGCTGCGGTGGTATTCCCTTCGATGCCTGAAGTTATGCGTCTGAATAAGCTGGGTAGCTTTTCCATGGCACAGTTAGGACAATCCAAGAGTGCGATCGCCCAATTTATGCGCAAGCGTAAAGAAAATTCTGGTAGTTCTTTCCAGGATGCGATGCTTAAGCTACTGCGGACTCTACCGAAAGTATTGAAATATTTACCTGTAGAAAAAGCTCAAGATGCCCGTAACTTTATGTTGAGCTTTCAATATTGGTTGGGTGGCAATGCGGATAATTTAGAGAACTTTTTATTAATGCTTTCGGATAAATACGTTTATCCAGGTAAACAAAACAAAGAATTTAAATACGCTGAACCAATTGTCTATCCTGATATGGGTATTTGGCATCCCCTTGCACCAAAGATGTTTGAGAATGTTCAAGAATACTTTGATTGGTTTAATAGTCGTCCAGATATTGGTGCAGACATTAAAGATCCTTTAGCTCCTTGTGTAGGTTTAGTACTACAACGTACTCACCTAGTTACTCAAGACAATGCTCATTATGTCGCGATGGTGCAGGAACTTGAATGTATGGGTGCAAGAGTTATCCCCGTTTTTGCTGGTGGTTTAGATTTCTCCAAACCAGTAGATGCTTATTTTTGGCAGGAAAATCAAAATCAGGCAATAGTAGATGTAGTTGTTTCTCTGACTGGTTTTGCTTTAGTAGGAGGCCCAGCTAGACAAGACCATCCCAAGGCAATTGAATCCTTAAAACGCCTCAACCGTCCTTATATGGTGGCTTTACCTTTAGTTTTCCAAACCACTGAAGAGTGGGAAGAAAGCGATCTTGGTCTGCATCCCGTGCAGGTTGCCCTACAGATTGCGATTCCTGAGTTGGACGGAGCGATCGAACCAATTATTGCCTCTGGGAGAGATGGAACAACAGGAAAATCAATTGCCCTCCAAGATCGAGTAGAAGCGATCGCTAGACGAGCGATGAAATGGGGTAGCTTACGTAAAAAGCCGAAGTTACAGAAAAAAGTAGCGATTACGGTCTTTAGTTTCCCTCCTGATAAGGGTAATGTGGGTACTGCTGCTTATCTTGATGTCTTTGGTTCAATTTACGAGGCAATGAAAGGCTTAAGAGATAACGGGTATGAAATTCAAGACTTACCTGAATCTCCCAAAGAATTAATGGAAGCAGTAATTCATGATGCTCAAGCACAGTATGCTTCCCCTGAATTAAATATTGCCTATCGGATGTCAGTAGAACAATATGAACGTCTGACTCCTTATTCGGTCAAGTTAGAAGAAAACTGGGGACCTCCACCAGGACATCTTAATAGTGACGGACAAAACCTCTTAATTTACGGTAAGGAATTTGGTAACGTCTTTATCGGCGTACAGCCTACCTTTGGTTATGAAGGTGACCCAATGCGCTTATTGTTCTCTCGTTCGGCTTCTCCTCATCACGGTTTTGCAGCCTATTACACTTACCTAGAACATATTTGGCAAGCGGATGCCGTACTGCACTTCGGTACTCATGGTTCACTGGAATTTATGCCAGGTAAACAAATGGGTATGTCTGGGGGTTGTTATCCCGATAGTTTGATTGGTTCAATTCCCAATATCTATTACTACGCAGCCAATAACCCGTCCGAAGCCACTATTGCTAAACGTCGTAGTTATGCAGCAACGATTTCTTACCTGACTCCCCCTGCGGAAAACGCTGGTTTATATAAAGGGTTAAAAGAACTAGGTGAACTAATTGGTTCATATCAAAGCTTAAAAGATGGGGGACGGGGTATTCAAATCGTTGATACTGTGATGGATCAGGCGCGGATTTGCAATCTTGATAAAGATATCGCTTTCCCTGATCATTCAGCCAAAGATATGACTCAAGACGAACGGGATACCATTATTGGCTTAGTTTATAAAAAACTAATGGAAATCGAATCTCGTCTACTGCCCTGTGGGTTACACGTCATTGGTAAACCACCGACTGCGGAAGAAGCGATCGCCACATTAGTAAATATTTCTAACCTAGACCGTGAAGAAGAGGGCCTGATTTCCCTACCTCGTATCATTGCTAATAGCATCGATCGCGATATCGATGAAATCTACGTCAATAATGATCGCGGTATCTTAGCAGACGTACAACTATTCCAAGACATTACCCAAGCTACTCGCGCTGCTGTCGGGGCGTTAGTTAAGGCTCAAATTGATGCTGAAGGTCGGGTATCCATGGTATCTAAACTCAATTTCTTTAATCTTGGTAAGAAAGAACCTTGGTTTGAAGCTTTAAGTGAACAGGGCTATAAGAATGTAGATCGCGAAGCGCTCAAACCTTTAATGGAATACCTAGAGTTCTGCTTAGAACAGATATGTGCTGATAACGAACTCGGTGGATTACTCCAGGCTTTGGAAGGCGAATATGTCCTACCTGGCCCAGGTGGCGATCCCATTCGTAATCCCAATGTATTACCTACTGGCAAAAACATCCATGCCTTAGATCCTCAGTCCATTCCTACCTTGGCTGCGGTAAAATCAGCCAAAATCGTCGTAGATCGTTTAATTGAACGTCAAAAGCTAAATAATGGTGGTAACTATCCCGAAAGTATTGCCTGTGTTCTTTGGGGAACTGATAACATCAAAACCTACGGCGAATCTCTAGCACAAATTATGTGGATGATTGGGGTGCGTCCTATCCCTGATGCTTTAGGTCGCATCAACAAACTCGAACTAATTCCCCTAGAAGAATTAGGTCGTCCTCGTATTGACGTAGTAGTTAACTGTTCTGGGGTTTTCCGTGACTTGTTTATCAACCAAATGAACCTCTTAGATCGAGGTGTCAAAATGGCAGCCGAAGCTGATGAACCTTTAGAAATGAACTTCGTGCGTAAAAACGCCTTAGAACAAGCAGAGGAAATGGGTATCAATGTCCGCCAAGCAGCAACCCGTATCTTCTCTAATGCCTCAGGTTCATACTCTTCTAACATCAACCTTGCAGTTGAAAACAGCAGTTGGGAAGAAGAAAAAGAATTACAGGATATGTACTTAAACCGTAAGTCTTTTGCCTTTAATTCCGATAACCCAGGAGTTATGGATGAAAATCGTCAGCTATTTGAATCTTCCTTAAAGAAAGCGGATGTTACCTTCCAAAACTTAGACTCCTCTGAGATTTCTCTCACAGATGTCTCTCACTACTTTGATTCTGATCCTACCAAGATCGTATCTAGTCTCAGAGATGACGGCAGAAAACCGACTGCCTACATCGCCGACACAACTACTGCTAATGCTCAAGTTCGTACCCTCTCAGAAACCGTTCGTCTAGATGCCCGTACTAAATTACTTAACCCCAAATGGTATGAAGGTATGCTCAGTCACGGTTATGAAGGTGTGCGAGAACTTTCTAAACGTCTGGTTAACACTATGGGTTGGTCTGCTACTGCCGACGCGGTAGACAACTGGGTCTATGAAGATGTTAATACTACTTTCATTGACGATCCTCAAATGTGCAAACGTCTGATGGATATGAATCCCAATTCTTTCCGTAAGATTGTCGGTACTCTTTTAGAAGTTAATGGTCGTGGTTATTGGGAGACTAGTGAAGAAAACCTCGACAGACTCCGCGAATTGTATCAAGAAGTGGAAGACAAGATT
Source organism: uncultured Pleurocapsa sp. (assembly GCA_964393695.1). Taxonomy (GTDB): domain Bacteria; phylum Cyanobacteriota; class Cyanobacteriia; order Cyanobacteriales; family Xenococcaceae; genus Waterburya. The sequence goes on along the minus strand of CAYMWC010000001.1, from coordinate 9,158 downwards.
GAAGGTATTGAATAATATTTTCTTAATTTCGGCAATTTAATAATGTCATCTTTGGAGACGCGATTATTCGCGTCTCTTTTTCATTATCTATAAAAATTAAAAGACTGATCAGCATTTTGTTGATTGTTTATTCAAGCTAAACTATGATTAAGTAAATAATTAATTATCAAGGAATAATAAAAATGTCAAACGATTTTGGTAAATTAATTCGCCAAGCGCGAAAGGAACAAAAATACTCACAACGAGAATTAGCTAAATTACTCCAAATAGATTTCACTTATCTATCCAAACTAGAAAATAATCGTGCTGATTATGCACCGAAAGAAGAAGTAATTAGAGGTCTAGCAAAACATTTAAAATTAAACGAAGAAGAACTGATCTTTCTTGCAGGCAGAATTCCTCAACAGGAAGAAGACTTACTCAAGCAACACTATAAAGATATGCCAGCTTTATTTCGTCGGATGCGAGAAAATCCTGAATTTGCCCAAAAAGTATTTCGTGAAGCTACTACTACAGATAGTTAGGACTAATTACTTGTGAGTGTTTTTCGTCCGTTTCGATTTATCTCCAAACTTGAAATTGAGGCTAGTGCTTTAGATGTTTGGTTACAAATGGAAAAAGCAGACAATAAACCTCAGTTACCAATAGATGCTGGTGTGATTGCAGAATTTCTAGACTTAGATCTAGTCTGGGATACCATTCCTGATGACGAACAGGGAGCGATCGCAGCAAGAATTTTACCCCTAGAAAAACTAATTGAAATTAACGAAAATATTCCGCAACTGCGAGGTGGTTTTGGTGCATCGACTATTGCTCATGAAATCGGACATTGGATATTACACATTGATACTGAAAAAGTAGAACGCTACATTAGACTCAAGGAAAAAGGTATTGATATGCAAGTACAACCTTTTCTCTGCCGTAGTCAAGATAATCTAGCCAGAATTGAATGGCAAGCACAGTACTTTGCAGGATGTTTGCTGATGCCACAACATATACTTACAGAATTAAAGCAAAATAAAGATCTAACCACTTGGCAGCATCTTTATCAAATGGCAGAAGAAATAGGGGTAACCATATCCAACCTCACCACTCGTTTACAAGAGTTAGGCTGGATTTATCTAGATACTGACACTCGTAAAATTTATCTTAATCGCATATAGTGTTTTGTCAATTAATTAGTGATGAGATAGATATTGGTTTTTAGCTTTTAGCTTTTAGCCATTGGTGAGAAGTTAAGGTCAAAAGCCAATTGTTAAGAGGCAAAAGGAGCTGAAGGGGAGACAACCCTGCTAAAATATGTACTCTATACGCTGAATATGTAATTAATTTTGTTTAGGTACTTAGGTTATTTCTTTTCCCAAGCGTAAATAAGAGTATTATTGTGATCTAACAGTTGATTAAGTGATAGTAATGTTGAAGAACGATCGCGAACATGAATATCAATAAAAAGTCCGATCAACTCAGCCAAGAAAGAACGAAGTTGAACTTCAGGTTGAGTAGCTGGAAAATCGAGAAAAGACCTAGCGGTGGTAGTATCTTTTGGATGAGCAATAGTAAAGTGATTAGCTCCTTCTAAAAGTATTAAATAGCTATCATTTCTGCCACCAGTAATAGCTTCAGAAAAAGTACGGGTGATCGGTGTGGTAGAATTCTCATAATCAATACCGTAGCGTTGAGAACTATTAAAAATAACGCCATCACAAGTTCCTCCCATAAGTAAGGTAGGAATTGAATTCGGTAAAGGTAAAATTGTACCAGGTTCAAAACCAAAATTTAAACCGCCAAGACTATGAACAGCATAACCAAAAGCTGCTGCTAGTTGTGGAAAAAAACGAGGATTGGCACTTTCTAAAGCAATTCTTCCCCCAGCAGAATGTCCACCCAGTATAATCTTGTTTAAATCGAGCATTCCTGCCAAAATTCCTGATGTTTGCAAACTTTCTAATTTATCTAGTATGACTGGTAAAGCGGTAGAAGTAGGGATACTGCCGTAGTTTTCTGATTGACAAGCAGCCAAGTTAACTCCAGGACTAAGATTGGTTTGCCCAGGAAAATCTTCTGTAATCCAATTATAGGTAACTACAACTAAGTCTCTTTGTGCTAAGGCGATCGCCAACCAATTATACATTTCCGCACCACAGTTAAAACCATTCATAAAAATAACTACAGGAAAAGGTGCTTTTTCGTGATCGGCTGCAAAAGTGCCGAAATTGTTTTCCATTTCACTATTCGATATCTTGGCTGGATAGGTAATTTTTAAGTAAATCGTATCGAAAGGAGGTTGAGCATCTTCAACCTTGGCAGCTTGGTAAAATGCACGAATAGTCATGTTGATTTTTCTATTTATTTTATTTCTATCTTTTTTTATTATTTCAAATTTTAACTAACACTATTCATGTCAAAATCAATTTTTATAATTAACATTACAAAATAATATTAAAAAACTTTCGCTTATCAACTACAATTAGTAAAAATAACTTAAAGTAAATATAAAAAAATATGGCTGATATTGTAGATATTGCTGTCAACACTGAAGGATTTAGTACGTTAGTAACTGCTGTTAAGGCAGCCAATTTAGTTGACGCTTTAAAAAGCCCTGGCCCATTCACCGTCTTTGCTCCTACTGATGATGCTTTTGCAAAATTACCTCCAGGAACAATTCAAACTTTGGTGCAAAATATACCTCAATTGGCGAGAATTCTGACTTATCATGTTGTTTCTGGTAAATTAATGCAAGAGGACTTAGCTAAAGTTAATTCGGTTATTTCTTTAGAAGGTTCGCCAATTTCAATTGATTGTTCTGATAATTTTGAAGTTAAAAATGCCACAGTTATTGCAGCAGATATTGAAGCAGATAATGGTGTAATTCATGTGATTGATAACGTAATTTTAATGGGATAATTCCTAAGAAGATGGGATATAGCAATCTTATTTGAGTTGTGAGTTAATTGATTGAAGTAGGCAAGAGGCAACAGGCAACAGGTAAAAGAAATTCCTCATGAATCATTTGGGATTGCTATATAAGCTGACAAATATTTAAATTGGGTTTTTTGAAGGCTAGACCTCTTGCTGTAAAGCTTGTGAACGATCAAATTAAATTAATAACAGCTTACCCATCCCAAAATTTTATTTGATTTACACTTAATATCTACTCAATCAAAATAATAATGATTATTATATTAAAAATATGAATAATCATTCGCGCTTCGCATATTTTAAGGATGGAAAAAATAACTAAAATAAGTAATAAATCAATCTAGGCAAAAAAAATATGACTGAGAATACTTACCAAATTTCTTTAAATTTTGAGCAAATTTTAGAATTAGTCAAACAATTGCCACAAGAGGATAAACTGCAACTCATTAAAGAACTAGAACAATCAGCCTGCGATTACCCGAAGGGTACGCTACGCGATCGCAAATTTACTGAATTATTAGAAGCTTTTCAAGCTAATGAAATCGATCTAGCAACCATTAACCAAGAAGTAGAAATTGTTAGAGCTGAACTTTATTCCAGACAAGAAAGCAATTAAAGCGAGATTTTGCACCTAACCCCTAATTCAACTACATTTTAGTCCGAACCGTAAAAGTATAATCACTACCAGCTTCTAACTGATAATCACAACGTTCTAAAAATCTTTCTAAGGGTTCTTGAATTAAAGCTCTGCCCAAAGAAGGCTGAACAGATAATTGACGTTGACGAAAACGCCACCGAAATTGCCATTCATACTGAGCAGCTTTGACTTCTCCTTCTATTTTGCCCATAGGCAGAGATTGCTGAGTGATTCGGACGTAGGCGGTTGTTTCTGGTAAGTAACGACGATTCACAATTTGTAGGAGAAAAACTTAGTCATTTGATACTATAGGATTTTTATAAAATAATATAGCGATTCTTAACTAGTTATTGAATATATTAATTGAGAGATTATCTTTAAAATCATAAGACTGTATTAGTTATTACCTCTGCATTAAGCATAAATTGTTTAGCTTTAACCTAAGTGTTAACAGAAATGACTAACAATAGTAAATAAAGTATTTGGCAAGAAATTGTTGCCTTTCGTTACATTTGTTGTTAAGATTAGTAACAAAACTCAAGCAAAAATTTATATTTTGAGTTTAAAGCATGGATATTAAATGGAAAAAGCTAATATTTCGGGTTGGTGTGTGGTGGACTTTAGAGGTCTTTTTTAACTACGTGGGATTAGATACAGTAGCCGATTACAGCGAGTTTATATTTGAACGCAACTTTATTACCCTGTTAAATTAAGCCAATTACTTATGACAACGGATTTAACTAATAACCTAACTAACAAATCAGCTTGGAGAATTAAGCTGTTATATGATGGTGAGTGTCCGTTGTGCGTAAGAGAAGTTAACTTTCTGACCAAAAAAGATGCAGGTAGAGGAATTATTCAGTTTGTAGATATTACAGAGCTTGATTACGATCCCGAAGATAATGCCAACATTGACTATGCTACGGCTATGGGTAGAATTCACGCTATTTTAGCCGATGGGACTGTAATTAAAAATGTCGAAGTGTTTCGACGGATTTATGAAGAGTTGGGTATGGGATGGGTTTATGCTATAACGAAAATACCGCTTCTAGGAGCGATCGCTGACTGGCTTTATGGTATTTGGGCAGACTGGCGATTAAAACTTACAAAAAGACCAGAGCTTACTAAAATAATTGCCGAAAGAGAAAAAAAACTTGCTAATTTTAACCAAGGAAGATGTAGGGTAGATTAATAATTAATAAAGTGACGGTAATCATTAGTCCCCCTAAATACAGTCGAACTAAAATAGTTCAGGATGTTATTATCAATTTGCCAGTAATTATTAAAGGATAACAATTATGGTTCAAGCACCTGTATCTCCAGTGGTTCTAGCTATTTTAGATGGCTGGGGTCATCGTGAGTCAACAGAGGCTAACGCTGTTGCCACTGCCAAGACACCAATCTTCAATAGTTTGCAGGCTGCATATCCCAATACACTGCTCAACACCTCTGGTAAAGCTGTTGGTTTGCCTGATGGTCAAATGGGAAATTCAGAAGTAGGGCATCTCAATCTAGGTGCTGGAAGAATTGTTCCTCAAGAGCTAGTCAGAATATCAGATGCAGTAGAAGATGGTTCTTTGCTTCAAAACCAAGTGTTGATTGATGCTTGTGCTAAAGCAAATGCAGTTGGGGGCAAATTACATTTAATTGGTCTTTGTTCTGAAGGCGGTGTTCATTCTCACTTAAAACACCTCATTGGATTACTGAATCTGGCGAAGTATAATAACGTCCAGAAAGTTTGTATCCATGCTATTACCGATGGTAGAGATACTTATACTACCGAAGGTATCAAAGCACTAAATAAAATTCAGGATGCCATTAATACAGTTGGCGTGGGTCAGATCGTTACTATTAGCGGTCGTTATTATGCCATGGATCGCGATCGCCGTTGGGATCGAGTTCAGCAAGCCTATGATATTATGTCCCAAAATAACATCACGGATGGACGTTCAGCCACAGAGGTTTTAGAAAGTTTTTACGCTCAAGAGATCACTGATGAATTTATCACTCCCACTAGAATAGCTTCAGGAGCGATTGAAGCGGGCGATTCGGTAATTTTCTTTAATTTCCGTCCAGATAGGTCAAGGCAGCTAACCTATGCTTTTGTCAATGACAATTTTGATGGGTTTGTTAGAACCCAAAAAATTAGTCCTCTGCATTTTGTTACTTTTACTCAATATGATCCCAGTTCACCTGTTGAAGTAGCTTTTCAACCTCAAAACCTCACTAATATTTTGGGTGAAGTCATTGCCAACCAAGGTTTACGTCAATTTCGCACCGCCGAAACTGAAAAATATCCTCACGTTACCTATTTTTTCAATGGTGGTTTAGAACAGCCTTTTGAGGGGGAAGATCGCGAACTAATTCAAAGCCCAATGGTAGCCACCTATGATCGTGCGCCTGAAATGTCTGCTAAAGCAGTTACCGATGCAGTCTGTCAAGCCATACAAAAAAGCATTTATACTTTAATTGTGGTTAACTATGCCAATCCTGATATGGTTGGACATACAGGTAATTTAGAAGCAGCGATCAAGGCAATTGAAACCGTTGATAGTTGTTTGGGTAGAGTAGTTGAAAGTGTAAGTCAAATTGGCGGGACGCTGTTAATTACTGCCGATCACGGTAACGCGGAATATATGAGAGACTCAGAAGGAAACCCTTGGACAGCACACACTACCAATCCTGTCCCCTTTATCTTAGTTGAAGGAGAGGCAAGAAAAATCGTCGGGCATGGCACGAATGTACCTTTGAGGCAGAATGGTTGTCTAGCAGATGTTGCGCCAACTATTTTGGAAATTCTCCAGATTCCGCAACCAGAAGAAATGACTGGTACATCTTTGATTGAGCCAGCAGCCTACGAAGCCAAACAGAATCGTACACCAATTAAAATATCAATGTAATGTAATGCTAGCGAGAAGCATTACATTGGGTTATCTAAAGCCTCAGTCAACTCATCCATAATTCCATGAATTGCTACTTCAATGCGTCGCCAAGCTTGAATAAAAGGCGCACCAAAAGAATATGTCTGAAAATCTTCCAAGGCTTGATCGAGAGCCTCCGCAAAAGATTCCACCGCCGTCAATTCTCTGTGTAAGTCGTACTCCGTTAAATCGTGCATTTCTGCAAATGCTTCATAAATAACTACCGCTCGTCGCGCATGAGTGAGATAAGTTAATTTTAAGGTGCGGAAAAATTCTTGAGAAAGGATAATTCCTTGCGAAGATAACTGTGCAAAAAAAGTACGAGCGATATCGGCTACCATTTTTTGCAAACCAGGTTGAGTATCTGAGCCAAGTTGCTGATGTTTGTGATCGTAACGTTCCGTTAGTTCTACCTGACAAACACGGGGTACTCGCACCAAACGATAAACTTCTGAGAGAATACCGACTTCAATTCCCCAATCGGAAGGAAATTGCATTTCTCTAGCGAGACTAGTAAACATAGCAAATTCACCAGCGAGGGGATAGCGAAAATCTGCCATATAGTCGAGGAAGTCGAGATTTCCCAGAATTTCTCGCATCGATCGCACCAACGGAAAATAAAAAAGACGTACCACCCGACCATATAGGCGATCGCCATAACGAGCATAAAAACCTTTCGCAAATTGGTAGCGTTGTTGTACTACTGCGTATAGCAAACGAACCATAAAAGCGCGATCGTAAGTTAAAATATCGGCATCGTGGAAAGCGAGAACAGCTACTTCTTGTTTGGCTAAAATATAACCAAGAGCAGTCCAAACAGCGCGTCCTTTACCGCGAGGGCCGATCGGCAATAGGGCATCTATTTTTTGAATGACATGTTGTACTTGGGGATTATCATTCCATAGTAAACAGCTTTTATCTCCTAACGGTTTGACAATTTCTCTAGCCTGTAAAAAATCATCCGCATCAGCACGATCTAAACTGATATAAACGCGCTTGATAAAATCCATTTGCGCTAGTTCTTTAATGATCTTGCTCATCGCCGTACTAGATAAATCGCTAAAAAGAGCGGGAATAACCACTCCAATCGGTATGTGATTTGATGATTCCAAAAGACGCTCTTCCATACTTGCCAATGCATCTGTATGCAAAAGTGTGAAGGTAGGAATATAGTTGAGATGAAAATCTGGCATAACGCTAGAGATACTATTTTCCTTATTCTAAATGAATTACTCAACTTGGTTTAAAGGTCGTTGACGATCAATTCTGTTTTGCCCAAAATGCTGCTTGAGTGGGATATCCGTTGGGTTTTGGAATGATATGAGGGCAAAAAGTAATACCTACTCTGACTTCTGTACTTGAAAATTAAGTTGAATATACTTCTGTTGTCAGCCTACAATAATAACAGTCTTTAATTAAACATAAAAACCTAATTATTAATTTTTTCTCATGAGTACTTATCAACTAGTTCAAATTATCTGGGCAGTATCTGCCTTTTTAACAGTTATCTTTATTTTGCTACATAGTCCTAAAGGTGACGGTTTGGGCGGTATTGGCGGACAGTCTCAGATGTTCACTAGTACTAAAAGTGCCGAAAATACTTTAAATCAGATTACCTGGGGATTAGGAATTACTTTTGTGGCTTTGACCGTTGTTTTAAGTGCAGGTTGGCTAGGCTAATTGAACATTGAGCATTGAGCATTGAGCATTAAACATTTTTAGTAAATGATAAATGTTAAATGAAGTGACCAGTTAGTTATTAGCTTTTACCTATCAATAAGATGAATCAGTGGCGATTGAGATGGCAGAAGCTAGTTATTTTAATGCTGGCTACTTGTTTAGTAGCTTTAATTTCTAAAACTATTATTGTTCGCACTCAACCTTCTTGGTCTTCAGCTTTGCCTTCATCCCAAATTCATGCTCTACCTGAATTTCTCGAAAATTGGCAAGATAAAAGCAATAGCGGTGATTACTTCAACCAAGTTGAATCAACCCCATTAGGGTATTTAATTTGGTCACAATTTCCCGTAAAAGTTTTTATTGAACAACCAATAAGTGTGGAAAATACCGCAGCTGCTCAACGTTTCCAACAATGGGTAGAAGCAACCAAAAAAGCGATCGCGGAATGGAATGTTTATTTTCCTCTACAAGAAGTAACAAAGCGAGAATTAGCGGATATAGTAATCTTGCGATCGCAACCCGAAAGAGAAGTGAGCTTAGATCCTGATACGGGTTTATATAATATCCCCAGGGCTGTTGCTGCCAAAACTAACTACAGCTTTTATTTAAAACAAAGCCCGACTCTGATTGCTCATCGTATGACAGTAGCAATTAGCCCCAATTTCACAGGAATATCTCTTTTAGCTACTATGCGTCATGAATTAGGTCATGCTTTGGGAATTTGGGGACATAGCCCTCAAGAAAGCGATGCATTATATTTTTCACAGGTAAGCGATCCCCCGCCAATTTCTCCCCGAGATATCAATACCCTCAAAAAGATCTATCAACACCCAACTAGATTGGGTTGGAAAATTTAATTGGAAATTTAGAAATTCATCTGATTTCTGGCAGGAGACTCCCACCATAGCAGTACCCAGCTTGGTGGTGAGAGGAATGCCAGCCCATATTTAAGTTGTTTACAATAAATGTGGTAAAATGTGAGCTATGGTTGAAAGAGCTTA